>CAZIVY010000568.1:0-3170 GCA_964542505.1 uncultured Rhodospirillaceae bacterium | reverse complement strand
CGTCTGGTAGCCGATGCGCAGACTGTCGCGGAAGCCCTTGGTGGTCACCAGCAGCGTGCGGTCGCCCTTGCGCTCCAGCAGCGCGTTGGTGGCGACGGTGGTGCCCATTTTCACCGCCGCGATGCGTTCGGGCGGCAGGGGCGCGCCGGCGGCGATGCCCAGAAAATGGCGAATGCCGTGGAGCGCGGCGTCGGGGTAGCGCTCGGGATTCTCCGACAGCCACTTGCCGGTGCGAATGGCGCCGTCGGGGCGGCGCGCCACCACGTCGGTGAAGGTGCCGCCGCGGTCGATCCAGAATTCCCAGCGCCCGTCGCCCGCGTTCATGGTCCCTCCCGATGTTCGCGGCTTACGCTGGCGATTGAAGCGCGGGCTGTCAATACGGACGGTTGGCGTTCATCCGAGCAGCCGGCGCTGCAAGAGCGTTAGCATGTCCCGGCGGCCGTCGGCGATCAGATAAACATGGACGCGCCGGTCGACGACGCCGTAGATCACCCGGTAGGGCTTGAAGTAGGTCTCGCGGTATTCCCGGATTCCGAGGACCACAAGCTCCTTCGGGTAAGTTCCGCGCTCGGGATAGGCCGAAAGGCTTTCGAACACCGCCTCGATGCGATCGAGCACCTGGTCGGCCTTGGCGGCGGAGTCGTAGGCGGCGATGTAGTCGTGGATCGCTTCGAGGTCCCGTTCCGCGCCTTCGGTCAGCAACACCTCGAAGCGCATCAGCCTTTAGGTTTCTTCCTGCGCAGCCGGCGGATAACATCGGCGGCCGGCGTCACCTTGCCTTTCTCGATCTGCCTGTTGCCGAGGGCCAGGATTTTGAGCAGCGCCATCGTTTCCTGCGTCTCCTCGTACGACGCGATATCCTGCATGACGGCCTTAGCCTCGCCGTTCTGGGTGATCACCAGCGGCTCGCGCTGTTCGGCGAGCCCCCGCAAGATTTCGGCGGCGTTGGCCTTCAGGTAGCTGATGGGCTTGATCCGGGAATGCTTCATGGGCGACGGGTCCTTGCTTGTGTCGGACTGAATTTAGTCCGAATTCGGTCCGCTTGTCAATTTCGCCGGCGCGGCGAAAAATGCGCCGGCATTGGGTGACGAGACTGGCCCGTCAAACGCTGACGGGGGAACGAAATAATTCATCCAGCATCGGGAGTCCGACCGCGGGGTGATTAGGGTTGGTGAAAAAGTAGTACCTCCCCGCCTCGTTCACCGAGGTGTGGATGTTCAATTCGGATTGCTCCCGCTTCATCCGGACGTCACCATCGGTGAAGAATGCGACGGTGTGCAGGTGTGGGCGCTTATTCAGAAGCAGGCTGGCTGCGCGTTGAAGGCCAGTGACAGTGCCATTGTGCTCGGTGTCGGCGATATCCTGGAGTTCTGCCCCGCTGAGATCGGCGAGATGCACGCAAAGGATCGCCGGGAGACTTTTCGAGAACTGGCGTTTCGCATCGCCGTTCAAGTGCTTGAAAATCTCGCCGACCACTTTGTCCGGCGTTGCACTTTCGGTGACTACAAGGACTGCCGCGCGACCGGGACGCCATGCGACCAAAACGTTGGCGTTGTCAATTCCGAAGGCCTCTTTCGCGTATTTCTTTACGTCGGGCTCGGCGAGTTGATGGCCGTGGTTCCGAGAAAAGGGTGAGGTCGTGATGTCGAAAAGCTGGGCAGATACGGTGCATTGATCGTTCTCAATCCTATCCGAGGAGTTGAACAAGATTTTCTCGATTCCGTCCGCTATAGCCCGCTGCTGTCCTACCTCGCTCGTCAGTCTTCCTGGAATCGTGACACGAACAAGTCGCCCGCCACCGACCTCGTCCATATATCGCGACACAACTGAAGACAGGCTTTGGTTCAGGTGGTAATGGTCTTGCCGATGTATCTGCCGACCAATATCGGCTGACACATGCTTGCACTCCACCTCGATGTGTGTTGCCCCGGATATTGCCAGGAAGTCATGCCCACCGCCCGTTTCGAGATCGCTAAAGCACACGTCAAATCCACGCGACATCAAATGCGCGGCTATTCTTAACTCGAAGGCGATTGGACCAAGTCCGAACTCCCTTTTCAGGCCACTGCGGATGGCACCCTCCAGCCTGGTTTGTCCCTGCAGACTGAGCTTAGCGTGGACCTGGACGGCCATCGCGATGAAGGCATAGAGCCGGTACTGCTCGGCTGTGCTAGAAGGCCACGGGTACCTGCCAGATGCCAGGAAATGGTCGTGGGCCTCGCCAAAAGCGACTTCCAGTCCGTGTCGCTTTAGCAGGAAGGTCTCCCAAAACGGATAGGTTTCCAATTGCCGGCGCAACGCTGCGATTCGCTTTTTCCACGTGGCGTAATCCACCATGCCAGCCATTCTGCGCATGAGATTTGGCAACTCGGCGATGTCCCATTGTGTGTTGAATCTTATCGGCTGCATCGAACAAACCAAAGATTGTAGGCGCGGAGAGTTCCTCAACGGCCAATCCATCTACTATTTATTGCGCATCGACGCCGGTTCAATAGGGCGTGCCGTCCTTGCGCTTGTAGTAGCCGCGGCCGGCGGCGTAGCGCCCGGGCGCGAAGACCATGTCGATATCGGAATATTCGCCCCAGTCGGCGTCGTCGCGGGCGCCGACGGCGAGAAACGCCGCGTCCGTGACGCCGCGATTCCGCAGATGGTGGCCGTTGCGCTCGCCGGCCTTGAAACCGGCGCAATCGCCGGCGCGGAGCACGGTTTCGCCGCCATCCTCGACCAGCACCAGCTCGCCGCTCAGCACGTGGACGAACTCGTCCTCGCGCGCGTGCCAGTGGCGCTGGCTCGACCAGGCGCCAGGCGGCAGGCGCACCAGGTTGACCCCGAACTGGGTGAGGCCAGCGGCCAAGCCAAGACGCTGGCTTGAGCGCGCCATGCAAGGCCGGTCGAATGGCGGCGGATAGCTTACGCCGGTCATGACCGGCAGCGAGGCGACGTCGATCTTGGGCATGCGTTCCTCCACGGAATCGGCGGCACAATCTTGTCGTTCGCGGGATAATATCGCACTGTCGAAACGTGCCCCCTTTTTCCGCCATGACCGACCGGCCTTCGCCCAATCATGACGCGCGGCCCGCCGGCGCGCGCATCGACATGGCGGTGCTGCATTACACCGGCATGAAGTCCGCGGCGGCGGCGCTGGAGCGTCTGTGCGATCCGGCGGCCAA
>CAZIVY010000567.1:0-2476 GCA_964542505.1 uncultured Rhodospirillaceae bacterium | reverse complement strand
ATCACCAATCGCGGCGGATCGGGAATCATCAACATCCAGACCACGGCGCGCAACGGCGCGGTGGTGGCGGCGTTCCCGGTCGAGGACAGCGACCAGATCATGCTGGTGACGGATGGCGGCAAGATGATCCGCTGCCCGGTGAACGACATCCGCGTTGCCGGCCGCGACACCCAAGGTGTAACCTTGTTCAAGACGGCGGAGAAAGAGCGCGTGGTGTCGGCGGCCCGCTTGAGCGAGCCTTCGGGCAATGGCGGCGATGGCGTGGCGGGCGATGTTGAATCGGGCGACGACGGTCCGGGCGGGAATGACGGCGACGGCGACGGGGATGATCCCGGCGCCGATAACTCGGACTAGAACGGCATGATGCGCTCGGGCCTGTACCCTGGGACGTTCGATCCCATCACCAAGGGCCATTACGACGTCATCAAGCGGGCGGCGCGCCTGGTGGACAACCTGATCATTGGCGTCGCCGCCAACGCCGGCAAGGGGCCGCTTTTTTCCCAGGACGAGCGCGTGGCGATGGTGCGCGAGGAGGTCACGCGCCTGGTCAACGACGGAAAGCGCATCGAGGTCCGGCCGTTCGGCAACCTGCTGGTGCATTTCGCCGCGTCGGTCGGCGCCTCGATCATCATTCGCGGCTTGCGCGCGGTATCGGATTTCGAATACGAATTCATGATGGTGGGGATGAACTCCCGCCTCAATCCCGACGTGGAGACGGTTTTCCTGATGGCGTCCGACAACCACCAGTTCATCGCCTCGCGCCTGGTCAAGGAAATCGCCGTTCTCGGCGGCGACATCGCCCCGTTCGTATCGGCGCGCGTGGCCGAGTTGGTGGCTGCGCGCGTGCGCGACAACCTGCGCCGCGATGGCGCCGCTGGCGATTGATCCGCCGCCATGACCCGTCAACCGGCCGTGAGCCGTCAACCCAAGGTGCCCGCATGCGAACGACCGTCGCCGCCGTCATGTTGCTTCTCGCGCCGCTGATCCTCATCATGCCAGCCCGCGCCGCCGAACCCGAAAACACGCTCTTCCTTGAACTCAAGGACGGGCGGGTGGAAATCGAGCTCCGCCCCGATCTGGCGCCCAACCATGTGAAGCGTATCAAGGAGCTGGCGCGGAAGGGCTTCTACGACGGCCTGACCTTTCACCGGGTAATTCCGGGATTCATGGCGCAAACCGGCGACCCGAAGGGCGACGGCAGCGGCGGTTCGGGCGTCAACCTGAAGGCCGAATTCAACGCCGAGCCCCACACGCGCGGCGCGGTGTCCATGGCGCGGGCCAACAGCCCCGACAGCGCCGACAGCCAATTCTTCATCGTGTTCGCGGATTCCCGCTTCCTCGACAACAAGTACACGGTATGGGGCCGGGTCGCGAAGGGCATGGAATTCGTCGACAAGATCAAGATGGGTAGCCAAGGGAACAATGGCGCCGTCAGCAACCCAGACCGCATCGTGAGCATCAAGGTCGCCGCCGACGTCAAGAAATAGGTGCGGGTCGATAGCTTCGATTTCGACCTGCCGCGAGACCGCATCGCGCTCCGTCCCGTTCGGCCGCGCGACGCCGCGCGGCTGCTGGTGATCGCGGCCGACGGTTCCTTGAGCGATCGGCGGGTGAGCGATTTGCCGCGGATTCTGGCGCCGGGCGATCTGTTGGTGGTCAACGACACGGCTGTCATGGCGGCGCGCTTGAAGGGCGTGCGGCCGCGGGCGAACAGTTCCGCCAATGTGGAAGTCATGCTTTGCCGCAAGCTGACGGGAAACCAGTGGCGGGCGCTGGTCAAGCCGGCGCGGCGCCTGGCGGTGGGCGACGCCATCCTGTTCACCGGACGCTTGCGCGGACGGGTGGACGAACTACTTGGCGGCGGCGAGGCGGTGCTGTCCTTGAGCGCGACTGGCGGCCTTAAATCCGCGTTGGAGAAGGCCGGAGAAGTGCCGCTGCCGCCCTATATTGTCGCGGCGCGTCCGGTGGACGCGCGCGACCGGCGCGACTACCAGACGCTGTTCGCCAAGCGCAGCGGCGCCGTGGCGGCCCCCACGGCGGGGCTGCATTTCACCCGCCCGCTCTTGCGCCGGCTGTCGGCGCGGGGCGTGCACCGGGCCACGGTGACACTGCATGTGGGGCCGGGGACCTTCCTTCCGGTGCGGGTCGAGGACACTTCCGGCCACCGGCTGCTGGCGGAATGGGGCGAGATCGGCCGGCGCGCGTCCGATGCCATTTTCAGGGCGCGCTCCGGCGGCGGGCGCCTGGTGGCCGTTGGCACCACGGTGACGCGGCTCGTCGAGACGGCGGCGCGGGACGATGGAACGGTGGCGCCCTTCGCCGGCGACACCGATCTTTTCCTTACCCCCGGCTACCGCTTCAAGGCCGTGGACGCGCTGCTGACCAATTTTCATCTGCCGCGATCGACGCTCTTCATGCTGGTGGCGGCATTCGCGGGGCTGAAGCGGGCGCACGCCGCTTACGCGCACGCCGTGGC
>CAZIVY010000566.1:0-1822 GCA_964542505.1 uncultured Rhodospirillaceae bacterium | reverse complement strand
TGGCTTTCGGGCCGGCCGAGGACGATCTTCTTTTCCCGCCGTTGCGCCTGGACGGATTGCAGCGCCTTTTCCACCACCTCGCCCACGGCGACGGCGCGGGGGTCGAGCGTCAGCCGACCGCTTTCCAGACAGGCGAACTGGAGGATTTCCTCGATCATGCCCAGCAAGCTGGCGCCGGATTTGTGGATGTCGGCGACATATTCGCTGTAACGGTCGTTGAGCGCGCCGAAGGCGCCGATGGACATGATCTCGGAGAATCCGATGATGGCGTTGAGCGGCGTACGCAACTCGTGGCTCATCGTGGCGAGGAATTCGTTCTTCGATTCGGCGGCGGCGATGGACTTCTTGAGCGCCATCTCAAGCTCGATATTGCCCTTGTGCAGCCGCTCGAGCGTCGACTCCAGTTTCACCTGGTAGCGGCTGACCGCATCCTCCGCGGCCAGGCGCTCGGTGACGTCGGTGGCGGTGCCGCGATAGCCGGTGAAGGCCCCGCTGTCGGGATCGAACATGGGCACCGCCGATAGCGAGAAGTGGCGGACGCCACCTTCGGCATTGGCAAGCCTGAACGGCACGTCGCGGAACGGAACGTAAGGCGCGGGCCTGCCGTCGCCGGGCAGCGGCGGGCCGTCGGCTTCGAGCGTACCGATCTCGGCCAAGGTCTTGCCGCGCAGTTGCGCCGGGGGTACGCCCACGGCGGCGGTGATGCGGTCGGAGATGAAGGTGAGGCGCCCCGCCGCGTCCGTCTCCCACACCCAATCGGAGGTGGAGCGCAGGATGTCGTGCAGCCGCTGCTTCTGCTCGCGCACCAGGTTCAGCGCTTGCACCTCGCGCGTGCGCTCGTGCATCAGGGCGCCGACCGCCAGCGGCGGGCGCTGGTTGGCGGGAATGGGGAACAGAAAAACGTTGAAGTGCCGCGCCGCGCCCCCGCTTTCGGCGCTGAACTGATCGACGGCGGTCTCGCCGGTGGCGAACACGCGGGCGATGGCGCCGTTGCTACCGCCGGGCGGCAGGTCGCCGGCGATGGCGCGAAAGGCGGGGTTGGCGAACAGCAAGCGGTTGGATTGATCGGCGATGCAGAATGGCGGCGCGCGGTCCAGCACCATGCCGAGCAGCTCGCCGCCGGCGCTTTGGCGCAGGCTCTCGGGCAGAGAAGCGTTCGCCGCCGAGGGAACCGGCAGATTGCCGCCGCCACCGGCGGGCGCCGGCTTGGGCGCCGGCACGTTCACGGCGTTTCCGCTCCGCTGGCCGCCGCGGCCTTCGGAGCCGGGCTGGGCACGGCTTCGATCGCCGCCAAATAGTCGGCGTCGCGCATCCAGTGACGCAGCACGATTCGGACCCGGTTCGGGTCGGCGCGGTCATAGACCGACAGCAGGTCCGCCAGCACGTCCGCCCGCGTGATCGCACCGGGGTGCTGCAACTGGCGAAGCAGCAGGTAGGCGGAGGCGAAGTCGTTGCGGTAGAACCCGCCGGCCTTGCAGGTCACCGCCAGCGCCTCGCGGCCGAGGGAAAAGCTGATCCGGCGGGCGGTCAAGTAGTCAATCCCGGAGATGCGGGCCAGACCGGCGATAAACGCGTTGACATGTCCGTCGCGAAGCTCCTGCAAAATAACGTTCGGGGTCAAGTCGCCGCGTTCCTGCAGGCGCGAGGCCAGCTTTTCCGCTTCCATTTCGACTTTGCTGGTGCCGCGCGCGGTCGCGTATACCGCGCCTTCCATGGCGTCATCCAAGTCTTCGGGCTTGAGGGGGAAGTTGGACAGGATATGGCGGCGCAGCGCCGCCGACACCCACCAGAACATGCGCATGGCCAGTGCGGCGGGCAGCTC
>CAZIVY010000565.1:0-1803 GCA_964542505.1 uncultured Rhodospirillaceae bacterium | reverse complement strand
GCGGCGGCGTCGGCGCTGAACTGGTCGCTGGGGCCGACCGCGATCGCGGCGCTGGCGATGGCATGCGCCGGCATGTGGCTTGGCCAAGCACTGAGGACGCGGCTTCAACCGGCGACCTTCCGGCGGTTGTTCTTCCTCGGGATGTTCGTGCTCGGACTGTATCTGGTGGCGCGCTCGGTGGCGTGAGGGCCAGGATTCCGGTCAGCGGCGCGATTTCAAAGTCCTTCGCCCTGGGCGAACAGCTTGAGGTCGGCCACCAGGTCCGCGTCGCGCTCGATGGCGTATTGGGTGCGCGCGGCTTCGGTCTTTGACCCGGTCTTTTCGAGCACCATGAGGACCTTCGGGTTGGCGGTTTCGAAGACGCGCAACTGGCGCTCGCCGACGCTGAATTCCGCCAGCTTGTCCTTGAGGGCGGCCTGGTCCACGCGCGTGCTTACATCCACAAGCACGGCCAAGCCTTCGGGCGTGATGCCGGCGGCCTTGATCTTTTTCTGGATTTCGGCGGCGGCGGCGATCTTGGCGCGCCGTTCCGCCAAGGCGTCCTTGGCTTCCTGCTCGGTGCGCTTGCGGTGATCGGCGTACTGGGCCTCGACGCGGCGCAGGAACATGGGCGCGGCCATGTCGCGAACCGCCATCCAGTCGTTCACGCTCACCCACGCCTGGACAACCCAATCGCGCATTTCCTTCTTGGGGATTTCGGCCATCCGCTCGGCGCGCAAAGCATCCGCCCATCGTTTCTCGGCTGGCGCGCCGCGCAATTCGGGCCAATTGTCGCGCCCCTGGATCGCCGTGGAGGCCGGGGCCGCCGGCCCGGCGCCGGCCGTCCCCTTCAGGGCGTGGCGCTTCGTCGCCAGCGCGAACTGCCGGCGGTACTGTTGTTCATATTCCTCGCTTTCGAGATCGGGCATATAGCCGAGCTCGTCGAGGAAGAAACGCGCGGTTTCCTCCAGTGCCTCTTCGCGCAGCGCCTTGACGTCCATGGCGATCGCCAATCAGTGATCAGTTGTCAGTCATCAGTTAACTGGCTACTGACGACTGTTAACTGACGACCTACTCTTACGCCTGTTTCAACAGCGCCTCGGCGCTCGATACCTCGAAGGCGCCGGCCTTGTCGATGTTGAGGCTGGTCACCTTGCCGTCGTTGACGATCATCGAAAAACGCTGCGAGCGCATGCCGAGCCCGTTGCCGCGCAGGTCGAGCTCGAGGCCCAGCGCCTTGGCGAAGTCGCCATTGCCGTCAGCGATCATTTTCACCTTGTCGCCGGTTCCTTGGGCCTTGCCCCAGGCGTCCATGACGAAGGCGTCGTTGACCGACAGGCAGATGATACTGTCGATGCCCTTCTTCTTGATCGCGTCGGCGTTCTGAACGAAACCCGGCAGGTGCTTGGCCGAACAGGTCGGCGTGAAGGCGCCGGGGAGCGCAAAGAGCGCCACGCGCTTGCCCTTGAAAAGGTCGCCGGTGCGAACCGCCATCGGGCCTTTTTCGCCCATCATCCGCAGTTCGGTATCGGGAATTTTGTCGCCCACCTTGATCGCCATGTCGTCCTCCCTTGGCAAATGCACAATGTTGGTGGCGACCTTATCGCGTGGCCTAGGAGGCAAACAAGAGGGGGGACGCGGACAAGAGGCGGGAGGCGGACAAGAGGGGGATCAGCGCCCGATGGCGCGCTTTTCCTCGACCGCGCGGCCGCCGTCGATCAGGGTCAGCGTCAGCATGGCGTCCTTCAAGGCCGCCAGATCGCGGCCGCCGCCCACGGGCACGCGAAAACTGGCGCGCCGGCCGCCTGGGACCAAAGCCGTCTG
>CAZIVY010000564.1:0-4651 GCA_964542505.1 uncultured Rhodospirillaceae bacterium | reverse complement strand
CAAGACTGAAGCATCTCATTGATTACTCGTGTGAATCCACATCCTGGGCGGGGTCATGGTTGGACGCGAATGATGACCCCACCGATTTCAATCTTTCGCAACGAGATCAATGCGCTGGGCGGCTTTAGGGGCGGGGTCAATGTTGCGCGCGATTTTGCAGACCGCCATAGGCGACCTGTGGTGCAATGCCTTCGACGGTCCCCGGAAGTCCCGGCGGCGCGAAAAAAAATATTGTGACAGCAACCGGCTTGATCAATTCCGACTGCACAAGAAAATTGGCGCCACCGTGGAGCCGGTCGCGCCTTCCAGATACGACCGAAATTTTCGGGGCAGTACCATTCACACCCCCCCGACGCCCTTTCGCGAGGGTGGGGGGTGCCCTGCCCGCCTAATGATCCGACGCACCGCTGTTCTTGGTGGGCCCTTCGGCCAGCAAGCGCATTGTGGCGCCCGTCCACAAGTAGAGGAACATTGTTGCCAGGCGCGGCCTTGGTGTAATGGGCAACCGACAGGCATGGCCGCGCGGCGGGGAGCGCTGCGTTGCAATCAAGCCGCCAAAACCAGGGCCGCCTGATCGCGATAGTGGGCGGCCATGATGCGGGTAACATGGTGCGGCAAGACCACCCGGACGGTCGGGTCCGTGACTTCGGTGCCGGCCCGCGCGGCTCCATTTGAATCAGCCGCGCGTGCGACTTGATTTAGCCTGGCCAGTGGAGAGGTTGACCTTGTCGTATCCACGGCGGGCGCCGCAGCGATTGCCCGAGCGCACCCGAGCTCGCCACCGGACCCCGACTCGATCAAATCCGCGGCGCTTATTGGGGAAGTGTTGGGGAAATTCGTTAGGTTCGACAGCGTTTCGCCAATAACTCATTGAAATCGCTGGCGACCCCAGCGGGATTCGAACCCGCGTTTTCACCGTGAAAGGGTGGCGTCCTGGACCGGGCTAGACGATGGGGTCGGGTGCGACAAAGAGGTAACCGCCCGGCTCCGACAAATCAAGCCGCCGCGGCGTCTTCGATGACGAATTGGACGCGCCGTTCGCCCCGCCATTCCTCCGCTCGCAGCCGCCCGGCCACGTGCCAGGGCAGCGCCGTCGAGGCGGCGCGCAACAGAGCCGGGCCAAGGGCGCCGTCCATGCCGCGAAAGGCGATGGCCTGCACCCTCGCTCCGTCGGCCGAGGCCAAAATGCAGCGCACATGCTGCCCCCCTACAACCTCCGCCGCCACTAGGCGCGCGGCGGGGATTGCAAAGCGCGGCTCGGAATTGCCGGCCCCGAACGGACCCGCCTGGGCAAGAACGTCGCACAAGCCAGCCGTCACCCCGCGCACCGCCAGCGCGCCGTCGAGCCGCAAGTCCGCGGCCGCGCCGATGCACTCCCCCGCCGCTGCAAGGCGCTGCCCAAGAAAAGCCGCCAGATCGCCGATGCGTTCCGCCGCCACCGTCAGGCCCGCCGCCATGGGGTGGCCGCCGCCATTGATCAGCAGGCCGGCCTGGCGCGCCGCCGTCACCGCCGCCCCCAGGTCCACGCCGGGGATCGACCGGCCCGAGCCTTTGCCGATGCCGCCTTGCACGGCGATGACCAGCGCCGGCTTGTGCAAATTCTCCTTCAGCCGCCCGGCGACGATGCCGATGACCCCCGGGTGCCAGCCCTCCCCCGCCGCCAAGGCCAGCGGCCCATCGCGCGACACCGCCGCCTGGGCCGAAGCGTACACCTCGTTCTCGATCGCCTGGCGTTCGCGGTTGAGGCGGTCGAGTTCATCCGCCAGCCGCCGGGCCTCCTCGGCGTCGGCGGTGGTGAGCAGGCGCACCCCAAGATCGGACGCGCCGATGCGCCCACCGGCGTTGACCCGCGGTCCGAGGATGAAACCCAGATGATAGGCGTCGGGCGCGCGCTGCAACTTCGCCACGTCGGCCAGCGCCGCCAGCCCAGCGTTGCCGCGCCGCGCCGCGACCTTCAGACCTTGCGCCACCAGCGCCCGGTTGAGCGCGCCCAGCGGCACCACGTCGGCCACCGTCCCCAGCGCCACCAGATCGAGCAGGCTCATCAAATCGGGCTCGTTGCGCTGGACCTGGCCAAACCATTCGCCGGCGCGCAAGCTGCGGTTGACGGCCACCGCCAGCAGGAACGCGACCCCCACCGCCGCCAGGTCGCGCAGCGCCAGGGGCGAGGCCACGTCCACGCGGTTGGCGTTGACGATGGCGATGGCCGGCGGCAATTCCGGTTCGGCCAAATGATGATCGACGACGATGACATCGAGCCCGATGGCGCGCGCGTGGCGAAGCGCCGCCAGCGCCGTGGTGCCACAATCGACGGTGACGACGAGGCGCGCTCCCTCCGCCGCCAGCCGCTCGAGCGCGGCGGCGTTGGGGCCGTAACCTTCCCGCTGGCGGTCCGGAATGTGGACCAGCGGTTTTTGGCCCAGGGCGTCGAGAAAACGCCAAAGCAGCGCCGCGGCGGTGGCGCCGTCCACGTCATAATCGCCGAGAATTGCGACGCGCTGGCCGCGCTGGACGGCCCGCGCCAAGCGCTCCGCCGCGACGTCCATGTCCGGCAGCAGCGACGGGTCGGGCAGGATATGACGCAAGGTCGGGTTGAGGTAATGCTCCGCGCCCTCGATCTCGACCCCCCGCGCCGCCAAGACCCGGCCGACGATCTCGGGCACGTCGAGCCGCTGGCACAAGGCGGCCGCCAGGCGTTCGTCGAGGTCTCGCGCGCACCAGCGCCGGCCGGTGGCCGAGGCGGCGACGCCAAGAAATGCTTGCGCGCTCGCGGTCATCCGCGCCGCTTCAAGCGGCGCCCGCCCGCTGGCGTGATTCGATCCAGCGAATGGTGCCGGTGGCCGAGCGCATGACCAGGGAATGACAGACGGTGAAGCCGGGCCCGTGCTTGACGCCCCGCAGCATCGATCCGTCGGTGACCCCGGTGGCGGCGAAGATGACGTCGCCCGCCGCCATCTCGATCATGGTGTATTTGCGGTCCAGCTTCTCGATGCCCACCCGCCTGGCGCGGGCGCGCTCCTCGTCGTTGCGGAACACCAGGCGTCCCTGCATCTGGCCGCCGATGCAGCGCAACGCCGCCGCCGCCAGCACGCCTTCCGGCGCGCCGCCGATGCCCATATAGATGTCGATGCCGGTGGCCGGATCGGTGGTGTTGATGACCCCCGCCACGTCGCCGTCGCTGATCAGCTTGATGCGCGCGCCGGCCGCGCGCACGGCGGCGATCAGTTCGTTGTGGCGCGGACGGTCGAGGATGCAGGCGGTCAGTTCGCCGACCGCGGCGCGCTTGGCCTTGGCCAGCGCGCGCATGTTGTCGCCGGGCGAGGCGTCGAGATCGACCACGCCATCGGGCAGGCCGCCGCCCACCGCGATCTTGTCCATGTAGACGTCGGGCGAATGCAGCAGGCCGCCGGCTTCGGAGAAGGCCAATACCGCCAGCGCGTTCGGGCCCTGCTTGGCGGTCAAGGTCGTGCCCTCCAGCGGGTCGAGCGCGATGTCGATCTTCGTCCCCTGCCCCTTGCCGACTTTTTCGCCGATGAACAGCATCGGGGCTTCGTCGCGTTCGCCCTCGCCGATCACCACCGTGCCCTCGACTTCGAGAATGTTGAGAGCCTTGCGCATGGCGTCCACCGCCGCCTGGTCGGCGGCCATTTCATCGCCGCGCCCGATCAGGCGCGACGCGGCGATGGCCGTCGCCTCGGTGACCCGCACGGCCTCGAGCGTCAAGCCTCGGCCCATGCCCGTTTTTTTCGTCATCGCCCCCTCGTTACAGTTGTTCGATCCTGATCATGCACGGCGGCTCCACCACCGACTTCAGGCGGCCGATACGCTCCAGCGCCCGGCGCATGGCGGCTTCGTCCACGTCGTGGGTGATGAGCACCACCGCCACCGGCCTGTCCGCCGCCTCGGCGCGTCCGCGCTGGACGAGCGATTCGATGGATATGCGCTGGTCCCGCAGCACCGCCGAAACCTCGGCGATCACGCCCGGGCGATCGTACACCATCAGCCGAATGTAATGGCGGGATACATGCTCGCGCATGGGCACGGGCCGCAGGCGCTTGAGCTGCTTCGTCGGCACGCCGAACGGATAGACGTGCCGGTCGGCGGCGATATCCACCAGATCGGCGACCACCGCCGAGGCGGTGGGGCCGGCCCCGGCGCCTCGGCCCTCGAACACGGTGCTGCCCACGAAGTCGCCCTCGGCCACCACCGCGTTTTGCACGCCGTCCACATGGGCGATGGCCGATTCCACCGGCACCAGGCACGGATGCACCCGCTGCTCGATTCCCCGCTCGGTCAGCCGCGCGATGGCGAGCAGCTTGATGCGGCAGGCGAACTCGTCGGCATAGGCGATGTCGATCGCGCTCACATGGCGAATGCCTTCCACGTGCACGGCGCCGAAATTCACCGGGCAGTTGAAGGCGAGGCTAGCGAGGATCGTCAGCTTGTGCGCGGCATCGATGCCGTCCACGTCGAAGCGCGGATCGGCCTCGGCGAATCCTTTCGCCTGTGCTTCCGCCAGCACGGCGGCGAAGTCGCGCCGGCTGGCGCGCATCTCGGTCAGGATGTAATTGCAGGTGCCGTTCAAGATGCCGTAGACGCGCTCGATGCGGTTGCCCACCAGGCCCTCGCGCAACGCCTTGACGATGGGGAT
>CAZIVY010000563.1:0-7532 GCA_964542505.1 uncultured Rhodospirillaceae bacterium | reverse complement strand
GATTTCTTGGGGTAAGTAAGCGCTGGCCATGCGAAGCGGGCGTTATACGGCAATTGCCGAGGCAAGGTTCCGGCCATCCCGCTCTGGGGTTGGCTTCCGGGATTTCGCCGCCGCACGCCGCGCAGGGTGCCGCCGGGATTGCCTGCTCCTTCTTTGCCCCTGAGCGCCCATGCGCCGCGCCGCGGCGACGCTCGGGGGGATTGATCGGGAGAGCAGTCGAAACCGCAGGCACGAAGGAACAACGACATGAGCACCACCAGCACATCCACCCCGTCGCCGGCAATGCCCGGTGCGCCCGGGGCCATCGCGGCCCCCGGTGCGAAAGACCGCGTCTTGATTTTCGACACCACGCTGCGCGACGGCGAGCAATCGCCGGGCGCCTCCATGAACCTCGAGGAAAAGCTGCGCATCGCCGAAGTGCTCGAGGCGATGGGCGTCGACATCATCGAGGCCGGTTGCCCCATCGCCTCCAACGGCGACTTCGAGGCGGTGCATGAAATCGCCAAGAAGGTGAAGAACTCCATCGTCTGCGGCCTGGCGCGCGCCGGGCGCAAGGACATCGACCGTGCATGGGAGGCGCTGAAGCCCGCGCGCCGCCCGCGCATTCATACGTTCATTTCCACCAGCCCGCTGCACATGAAGCACAAGCTGCAAATGGAGCCCGCGGCGGTGCATCAGGCGGTGATCGATTCCGTCACCCACGCGCGCAATCTGTGCGACGACGTGCAATGGGCCTGCGAGGACGGCACCCGCTCCGACGTCGATTTCCTCTGCCGCCTGGTTGAATCGGCGATCAAGTGCGGGGCGACCACCATCAACGTCCCCGATACCGTGGGCTACGCGCTGCCGGAGGAATTCGGCCGCCTGATCGCAACCTTGCTCAACCGCGTGCCCAACATCGACAAGGCGCGGCTCTCCACCCATTGCCACAACGATCTGGGGTTGGCGGTGGCCAATTCGCTCGCCGGCGTGCTGGCCGGCGCGCGGCAGGTGGAATGCACGGTCAACGGGCTGGGCGAGCGGGCGGGCAACGCCGCCATGGAAGAGATCGTGATGGCGATCCGCACCCGCGCCGACCTGATGCCCTTCGACACTGGCATCCGCACCCAGGACATCATGCGCGCCTCGCGCCTGGTGAGCGCCGTCACCGGGTTCGCGGTGCAGAACAACAAGGCCATCGTCGGCGCCAACGCCTTCGCCCACGAAGCCGGCATCCATCAGGACGGCATGCTGAAGCACGCCGGAACCTACGAAATCATGACCCCGGAATCGGTGGGTTTGACCCGCTCGACGCTGGTCATGGGCAAGCATTCGGGGCGCCACGCGTTCCGCATCAAGCTGAAGGAACTCGGCTTCGATTTGGCCGACAATCAGATCGAGGACACCTTCGCCCGCTTCAAGGACCTGGCCGACCGCAAGAAAGAAGTTTTCGACGAGGACTTGGTGGCGCTGGTGGACGATTCGCTGTTTCGCGGCAACGACCGCATCCGCTTCGTGGCCTTGCTGGTGGTGGCGGGATCGAAGGGGCCGCAGACCGCCGACCTCGAGCTCGAGATCGACGGCGACGTCAAGGCGGCGCACGCCACCGGCAACGGTCCGGTGGACGCGACCTTCAACGCCATCAAGCAGCTTTTCCCCCATGAGGCGAAGCTGCAGCTCTACCAGGTGCATGCCGTGACCGCCGGGACCGACGCCCAGGCCGAAGTCACCGTGCGCCTCGAGGAATCGGGAAAGACCGTGAATGGACAAGGCGCCGACGCCGATACCCTGGTGGCGTCGTGCCGCGCCTACGTCAACGCCTTGAACAAGTTGCTGATCAAGCGGGAGAAATCCATGCCATCGGCGATGTCGGCATGAGCGTGACGAAGTAGTGAATAGGGGATTGGTGCGCGGCGGCGGGGCGACAGCCATGCCGCCGTTCATCGCATAGGGAAGCGAGACGCGGAGAATATGTTTTCCGGGCTTATGGGTTGGTTGTCGGCGGATATGGCCATTGATCTCGGCACCGCCAACACGCTGGTTTATGTCAAGGGTCGCGGCATCGTCTTGAACGAGCCGTCGGTCGTGGCCATCGTCAATACGCGCGGCAAGAAGCAAGTCTTGGCCGTGGGCGACGAGGCCAAGCTGATGCTCGGGCGCACGCCGGGCAACATCGAGGCCATTCGCCCGCTCCGCGACGGCGTCATCGCCGACTTCGAGATCGCCGAGGAAATGATCAAGCACTTCATCCGCAAGGTGCACAACCGGCGCTCCTTCGTCTCGCCCCAGGTGATCATCTGCGTGCCTTCCGGTTCCACCGCCGTGGAGCGGCGCGCGATCATGGAATCGGCGGAATCGGCCGGCGCCCGGCGCGTGTTCCTGATCGAGGAGCCCATGGCGGCGGCCATCGGCGCCGGCCTGCCGGTGACCGAGCCCACGGGTTCCATGGTCGTCGATATCGGCGGCGGCACAACCGAGGTAGCGGTGCTGTCGCTAGGCGGCATCGTCTATTCGCGCAGCGTCCGCGTCGGTGGCGACAAGATGGATGAAGCGATCATCGCCTACATCCGCCGCAACCACAATTTGCTGGTGGGCGAAGCCAGCGCCGAGCGCATCAAGAAACAAATCGGTTCCGCCTGTCCGCCCGAGGACGGCAACGGGTTGCAACTCGAAATCAAGGGCCGCGACTTGATGAACGGGGTGCCCAAGGAACTGATCATCAACCAGCGCCAGATCGCCGAAGCCCTGGCCGAGCCCGTGGGCGCCATCATCGAGGCGGTGAAGATGGCCCTCGAGCATACGGCGCCCGAGCTCGCCGCCGATATCGTGGACAAGGGAATCGTGCTTACCGGCGGCGGGGCGTTGCTGGGAAATATCGATCTGGTGCTGCGGCACGCCACCGGCTTGCCGGTGTCGATCGCCGACGAACCCCTGAGCTGCGTCGCTCTCGGCACCGGGCGCGCGCTCGAGGACATGAAGACGCTTCGCCACGTGCTTTACAGCCCCTACTGACGGCCGGTGCGGGGGAAGAGCTCAGGCGGCGTAAAACGCGTGACGCGGGTCCGCGCCGTCGCCCGCGTGTGGTTCTAGAGAGCGAGACGCAGGAGCAACCTGGTGCGGGCACGTGGCGGCAAGATCCTTCGCCTGACGCTGCCGATCAAGGCGGCGGCGCACCGGTTCGCGTTCGTGCTTCTGCTCCTGCTCGCCGTCAGCCTGTTGGTGATCGGCCGCGCCGATCCGGCGCTGACCGAGCGCGTGCGCACGGCGCTCGCCGACAGCGCCGCGCCGGTGCTCGATCTCCTCACCCAGCCCGTGGTCGTCGCCCGCCGAGCCGGCGAGGCGGTCCAGAACTGGCTGTTCCTGCACAACGAAAACGCGCGCTTGCGCGAGGAAAACGAACGGCTGCTGCATTGGCAGGAAGTCGCCCGCCGCCTCGAGCAGGACAACGGCAATTTGCGCCGCCTGATGAAGGCCAATTTCGATCCGCCATTCGTCTTCATCACCGCGCGCGTGGTCGCCGATTCGGGCGGACCGTTCGTGCGCACGGTCCTGATGTACGCCGGCGAGCGGGACGGGGTGTCCAAGGCGCAGGCGGTGGTCGCCGACGTGGGTCTGATCGGGCGCGTCGCCGAGGTCGGCCAGCGCGCCTCGCGCATTCTGCTGTTTACCGACTTGAACTCGCGCATTCCCGTGGTCGCCGGCCGCTTCGATTACCGAGGTGTGCTGTCGGGCGACAACAGCGAACGCCCGCGCCTGGATTACCTGCCCATCGGCGCCGAGCTCGAGGTCGGCGACCGGGTCGTCACCTCGGGCGACGGCGGGGTGTTTCCGCCCGGTCTGCCGGTGGGAACGGTGGCCAGCATCAAGGATGGCGTCGCGCGCGTGCAGCCCTTCGTCGATTTGAGCCGCGTCGAATTCGTGCGCGTGCTGCGCTACGAGGGCGTGACGCTGCCGCGCGGCGAGGCCCGCCGCCCCCTGGGCGCTGGCCGGCGATGATCGGCGATGTTCCCGGCGCGCGCCGCCGCGACGTCCGCGCTCTGCTCCCGGCGCTGGTGACATTGTCGTTGGTTTTCGTCGCCTATGTGCCCACCGGCTCGCGCATGCTGGGGCTGGTCGCCCCCATGTTCCCGGTCATGTCGGTCTATTACTGGAGCGTCTACCGCCCGGATGTCATGCCGCTGTGGCTGGCGTTCCTTGCCGGCTTGAGCCAGGACTGCCTGGGCAGCGCCCCCTTCGGCATGATGGCCGTGGTCACGGTGCTGGCGGGCGGCATCGCCATCGGCCGACGCCGCCTGTTTGCCAACCGTTCCTTTTGGATCGGCTGGCTGGGTTTCCTGGTGGTGGCGGCGGTCGTGTGCGCCTCGGTGTGGGCGATATCCTCCCTCGTCGCGTCCACGTTCCTCGATTTGCGCCTGGCGTTGCTGCAGTTGGCGGTGGCGGCGGCGGTCTATCCCGCGCTCGCGTGGCTGTTGCTGCGCGCCGAGCGCTGGCTGCCGGAACCGGCTTGAGGCGCGGCGATGGATCGGCGTGAACCCACGCGTGTCAAGGTCTTCTCCCGGCGGGCGGCGCTGCTCGGCGGGATCAAGGTCGGCCTGGTCACGGCGCTGATCGGGCGCCTCTATTACCTGCAGGTTCTCGAGTCCGATCAGTACGGCATGCTGGCCGAGGAAAACCGCATCAACCTGCGCCTCCTGCCGCCGGCGCGCGGGCGCATCCTCGATCGGTACGGCGCCGAATTGGCGCGCAATCGCCACAATTTCCGCATTCTTCTGGTGGCCGAGCAGACCTACAACGTGGCCGAGACCCTGCAGCGGCTGGGGGAGCTGGTCACCATCGACGACGCCCAGCGGACACGGGTGCTGCGCGAGGTGCAGCGCCGGCGGAAGTTCGTTCCCATCATGGTGGTCGAAAATCTGAGCTGGCAGGAATTCGCCCGCGTCAATTTCCACAGCCCGGACTTGCCCGGCGTCCTCCTTGACGTGGGCGAAACCCGCGACTACCCGTTCGGCCCCGACTTCGCCCATTCGGTGGGCTATGTCGCCGCTGTCTCGCCCCAGGAGATTGGCGAAGACCCGCTGCTGGAGTTGCCGGGCTTCCGCATTGGCAAGAGCGGCGTCGAGCGCGCCTTCGATCTCGGTTTGCGCGGCAAGGCCGGCGACAGCCGCGTCGAGGTCAACGCCTATGGCCGCGTCATCCGTGAACTGGCGCGCCGCGAGGGCCAGGCCGGCGAGGATCTTTACGTCACCATCGATGCCGAACTGCAGCGCTTCGCGACCGAGCGCATGGGCAGCGAAAGCGGCGCCGCGGTGGTGATGGACGTCAACACCGGCGACGTGCTGGCTTTGGCCTCCACCCCCGGTTTCGATCCCAACTGGTTCAACGAGGGCATCGCCGGCGAGCAATGGACGCAGCTCAACGGCGACAAATTGAAGCCGCTGACCAACAAGGCCACCCAGGGCCAGTACCCGCCGGGATCGACGTTCAAGATTATAACGGCGCTGGCGGCGCTGGAGGCCGGGGCGATCCCCCCCGACCACCGCGAACTGTGCTTGGGCCAATTGCAGCTCGGCAACTACACCTACCACTGCTGGAAGAAAGGCGGCCACGGCTGGATCGATTTCAACACCTCGCTGGAGCAAAGCTGCGACGTGTATTTCTACGACCTGTCGCGCCGCGTCGGCCCGGACAAGATCGCCGACATGGCGGCCCGCTTCGGGCTCGGCCGTCCTACCGGTTTCGACCTCCAGGGCGAACGCGCCGGGCTGGTGCCCACGCGCGACTGGAAGCTGGCGGCGCTGGGCGAGGCGTGGCAGGCGGGGGAGACCTTGGTCAACGGCATCGGCCAGGGCTTCGTCCTCGCCACGCCGCTGCAGCTTGCCGTCATGACCGCGCGCGTCGCCAACGGCCGCTACGCCGTCGTGCCGCGCATGATTCGCCCGCCGCCGGGCAGGGAAGACCGCGGCCCGGGCGAACGCCTGGGCGTTCGCGCCGCGTCGCTGGATTTGGTGAAGGAAGGCATGAAATCGGTCACCAACCGTCCACGCGGCACCGCTTATGGCGCCCGCATTGCCGTCGCCGGAATGGAAATGGCCGGCAAGACCGGCACCAGCCAGGTGCGCCGCATCACCCTCCGCGAACGCTCCACGCGCGTCCTCAAGAACGAGGAACGCCCGTGGGAAGACCGCGATCACGCGCTTTTCGTCGGCTATGCCCCGGTAAGCAAGCCCCGTTACGCCGTATGCGTGGTGGTGGAACATGGCGGCAACGGCTCCAAGGCGGCGGCGCCGGTGGCGCGCGATATCCTGATCGAGGCGCAGCGCCTTGAAGCCGCCCGCCAGGGCTTGAGCGGACGCACGGCGGCCCTGCCGCCGCGGGACACGGGGGGCTGAGGGCGTGGCGCACGGCTATTCCTATGCCTCCAATTCCATCAGCCTTGCCCGCAAGCTGCGCGACATCAATTGGGGCCTGGTGGCGCTCATCACCATGGTGGCCTCGGTCGGCTTCGCCATTCTCTATTCGGCGGCCGGCGGGAATTTCGAGCCCTGGGCGTCGCGGCAGATGTTCCGCTTTGGCGGCGGCCTGGCGTTAATGCTGGTGGTGGCGTTGATCGACGTTCGCGTGTGGATGCGCTACGCCTACGCGCTGTACGCGGTGGCCTTGGTGATGCTCGCGGCTGTGGAGTGGTTCGGGCGCGTCGGCATGGGCGCGCAGCGCTGGCTCAACCTCGGCGTCGTTCAGTTGCAGCCCTCGGAAGTGATGAAGATCGCGCTCATTCTGGCGCTGGCGCGTTACTTCCACGGCATGGGCGAGGACGACATCGGCCGCATCCGCTGGCTGGTCACGCCGGTAGTGCTGGCGCTGTTGCCGGCGGTCCTGGTGCTCAAGCAGCCGGACCTCGGCACGGCGATGATGCTGCTGCTCACCGCGGCGGCGATGTTTTTCGTCGCCGGCGTGCGCTGGTGGAAGTTCGCCGGGGTGGGGGTCGCCGCCATCGCCGCCCTGCCCATGGCCTGGCAGTTCCTCCACGAATACCAGAAGAAGCGCGTCCTTATTTTTCTCAACCCCGAATCCGACCCTCTCGGCTCCGGCTACCACATCCTGCAGTCGAAAATCGCGCTCGGATCGGGCGGTGTCTTCGGCAAGGGATTCCTGCAAGGCACGCAGAGTCATCTGAGCTTCCTGCCGGAAAAGCAGACCGACTTCATCTTCACCAGCCTGGCCGAGGAATTCGGCCTCATGGGCGCTCTCGGCCTCATTCTGCTTTACGTGGCGCTGATCGCTTACGGCTACGCCATCGCCGGCCGGGCGCGCAATCATTTCGGCCGCGTGCTGGCGCTTGGCTTTGCCAGCATGCTGTTCGTCTACATGTTCATCAACATGGCCATGGTCAGCGGCATGATCCCGGTGGTCGGCGTGCCTTTGCCGCTGGTGTCCTATGGCGGCACGGCGATGATGACGCTGCTGGTGGGCTTCGGCCTGCTGATGAGCGTCTACATCCACCGTGACGTGGAAGTTCCGCGCCATTCCGCCATCGGCTTTTTCTGACCTGGACC
>CAZIVY010000562.1:0-12616 GCA_964542505.1 uncultured Rhodospirillaceae bacterium | reverse complement strand
TCTGGTGTGCCTGTTGCCGCTGACGCCGGCCACGCGCGGCATATTGAACCGCGCCAGTTTGAGCCGGCTACCCGCCGGCGCCTACCTGATCAACGCCGCGCGCGGCGCGCACCTGGTGGAAGCCGACCTGCTGGCGCTTCTCGACGAAGGCCATTTGGCCGGGGCGACGCTCGACGTGTTCGCGCAAGAGCCGCTGCCGCCCGAACACCCGTTCTGGCGTCACCCCAAGGTGCTGGTCACCCCCCACAACGCCGCCGACTCGCTGCCCGAGGCCGTGGCGCCGCAAATCGCCGATAACATCCGCCGCGTTATGGCCGGCCTGCCGCTCGCCAACCTCGTGGACCGGGCGAAGGGGTATTAAGCCGACGGCCAGCGTTACATCTTCCCTCAAGCTGCTTTCAGACTGCCGAGCCGTACACCCAAGTTGCGTTTGATGCTCTGGTCAATGTGCCAGCGCGGCAACACAGTTGCGGTAAGTGCCTCCTCGCTCCAAAGCGACTCAAGCTCCTGAAGGCTCCACTTCCCAGTGCTCTTGAGGGCTTGAGCGCTCATCACGGCTTCGATCAACTGCTGTTCGAACCATTCATGTACGACTTCCTCGACGGTTCCCTGAACGCCTGGCACGTGGGCATACGCGCGGGTCCATCGCTCAATCATATCGGTGAATACCCGAAAGTCGGAGTTGATCAACAATCGATTTTGTTGAAGGAGAAACTTTGCTGCCCTGTCATCAAGATCGGGAGGATTTCGCGTGCCGTCTTTAGTGGTAATCCATTTTGGATTCGGTGCGTTAAATGAGTCGACCGATTCAGCCTTAATTGAACCCGATTCCGCAAAGAGCGCGTAAATATCTCCGGACCGGCCTCCCTTGGTTCCCGACCCGCGCGTTCCATCTCTGCTTCCTCCTTGGTGGGAAGGCTCGCCGCCAAGTGTCGCGGCTTCGGACTCCACTGCAGCAGAGCCGTCCTTGGACGGTCGAAAACGGGAGAACCTCAAGAGATCCTTAATTTGCTTCAACCGCTCCATGATGGCCTTCTGGTGATCTTTTTCGCCAGCCTGAGCGCCTATCTGTTCTTGAAGGCTTATCAGAGGGTCTGGCGTTTTTTCTCTGAATTCCGCAGCCCACGCCGCCCAATTTAGCGGCTCTCCACCCATCATCAATTGCGTTCGAGCGGTGTTCGATGTTACTGGATGAGCCTCTGACAACTCGGGTTCGACGTAAACCACGACACGGTCAGTCCCAAAGATCACTCCAAATGCCTGAAGTCTCGCAATGCCAGCGCGGGACACAAACAATTCATACAACTCGTTTTGATAGAGCGCGGCAACGTGGCCTCCAGGAGCGAAATGGCCGGAATCTCTATCAACGTCTGACTTAAGTATCCACCAATGGGCACGCGCTCCAGTGAGATCGACTGTTCCATATGATTCGTTATTCTTGTCGAGCCACTTGCCCTGCCCGTCAACGACTCGCAGGAAGTTATGCCGACTATCGGAACGCGGGAGGTCCCAACCTTCACGGGCCTTTACGATGACTTTTTCAGGTAAGCGGAAATACCGTGTATTGAGATAACGGAGAATCCACCGAGATCGCATTGGCGCACCAGCGGGTGCCTCCACGGTATTGTCGTCGTCATTTTTTCCGAGAAGCACCACGACAGTGCCGTTGTTGCCTATCTCCTTCGGCTTCAGGTCATTGGAAACTTGAGTCCAAAATTCTCCGCTATTTTGCGGCCACCGTTTTAACCCGTAGATTTTTTCCTCTGGGTCAAACCACAAGTGGATCATGTGGCCAACGCCACCCTTCCAACTCATGTAGACGAGACCGTGGTGATTTTGGGGAGCCGCAGCGATTTTTGCTCCTACGCCGAAGTTCCCTGTCGGGGACTGTTGGTGGATCGAGGAGGAAAGTTCATTGATGTACTTGATCATCTCCTCGCCAGTCATCCCGATGCCTGTATCGATGCAGCAGAGCTTGTACGCGCCGACGAGATCAAGATGGTTCCAGTTTACATCCCAGATCACTTCTCCGGATTTTCCAACAAGTTGAAGAATCCCTTCGATTCCGTTCTGGGTGAGTTCGCGAATGTACTGGAGGGGTGAGCAATCTTCGCCAAGCTTATTGACAAGGAAGGTCATGTTAGCCACTCGCATGGGCATAATATCGCCATGCGTGGACGTCGAATTGACCGACATTATTGGCGCCTTTCAGACGTTAGGTGGGTTTGCGACCTAAACAATCTTGAAAGGGGCGTCGGCTAGTTTCTCAAGTGGGACGGCAGTTCCGCGCGACCGTCGAAACGAGTCGAAACCTCTTCCGAGCGGAACTATACGCATCTCCGCAAAAAATTCAATTCTAGCGATTTTTGCCCGGCCAGACGCTCATGAATCTAGTCGACCAGACGCGGGGGTATTAACTCGCGGGGGTATTAACTGCCGATCGTTCCGCCGCCTTTCTTGGTAATGGCGATCACCGACGGGCGCGGCGGCATCCCCTCCTTGAAGTCCGGCCAACGCGTCGAGGGCTTGTCGAAGGTCGATCCCTCTTCTTCTCCCGGATGCTGGATGGCGAGAAACAGCGTGCTTCCGTCGGGGGTGAATTCCGGCCCGCAGACCTCGGCTCCGCGCGGGGCGTTGAAAAAACAGCGGGTCACGCCGCGGCCGGGGCCGCGCACATCGGCGCCATAGAGCGAGTCGGCGAATCCCGCCGCGTCGTCCTGGCCGTCGGTGGCGATCCAGATGCGTCCGCGCGGATCGAAGGCGACATTGTCCGGGGCGGCAACCCAGCCCTGCTTGGTTACCGGCCCCAAATATTTAGCGCCGTGGCCGGCGTCGGCCGGATCGCCACCGAGGAAGAAGAAATCCCAGCGGCACTTGGTTGCTGCGTGATCCACCTTGCCGTCCGCCATTGGCGGGACGATTTCGATGATTTGGCCGAATTTGTTGTTGGCCCGGGGATTGGCGGCGTTCACCCGCTCGCGCACGTTGGGATCGGTCGCCGGCTTGCGCCGTTCGTTCAAGGTCAGCACCACATAGACCCGTCCGGTTTGCGGATGCGGCTCGACATCCTCGGGCCGGTCCATGGGCGTGGCCCCCACCAGGTCGGCGGCGCGCCGCGTCTCGATCAGCACGTCCGCCTGGCTGGCGAAACCGTTGGCGCTGGTCAGCGGACCCTGGCCATGAACCAGCGACAGCCAGGTCATCGTGCCATCGCCGTCGAAGCGGGCGGCATAGAGCGTGCCGCTGTCGAGTAGGTCGCGGTTGGCGGCGCGGTTCTTGGGGTCATAGCGGCCGGCGGTGACGAACTTGTAGACATACTCGAAACGCTCATCGTCGCCGGAATAGACCGCCACGCGGCCGTCGTGGCTGACGGCGGTGGTGGCGCCTTCATGCTTGAAACGGCCGAGAGCGGTGCGCTTCACCGCCGGCTGGTTCAAATCGTAGGGATCGATTTCCACCACCCAGCCGAAGCGATTGGGCTCGTTCGGCTCTTTCTCGAGATCGAAGCGGTCGTGCCAGCGTCCCCACTGGTAGCGCGGCTTGCCGCTGACGCCATAGCGCCGGAGGTTGGCCGCCTCCGGCGACTTGGCGGGGTCGCCGAGGAAATAGCTGTGGATGCCCTCCTCGCCGCTCAACACCGTGCCCCACGGCGTCTTGCCGCCGGCGCAATTATTCAACGTGCCGCCGACCCAGGTGCCGGTGGGATCGGCCTTGGTCTTGACGCGCGCATGGCCCGCCACCGGGCCGCCGATCTGAAAGGTGCCGGTCAATGGGGTAAAGCGCCGGTTATAGCGGCTGTCGAGAACCGTCTTCCAGCCCGTGTCGTCGCGGAGCACTTCCAAGACCGCGAGGCCCTGGGACGCCATTTCGACTTCCGCCTGCTCGCGGGTCATGTTGGCGTAATCGGGCCGCAAACCCGGCCACATGAGGTGAGCGGAAATGCGTTCGTGATTCGAGCACAACAACCCGCGCTTCGAGTTGGCGGAACCCATGGGCAGTGGCATGAAGGCGAGAAAGTCGTTGTCGTAACCGAACTGCTTGAGCTGCGCCGCCGCGCTTTGCTTGTTGACGTCAAAGTCCGGCGCGTCCGCCGTGACCTTGTCGCCCCAGCGCACCAGAACCTGCACGTCGTAGCCCGGCGGGGCATGATGGTTGGGATCGAGCACGCGGTCGACCTCGCGGAAGGTCAGCGACGACTTGGCCTCCTCCGCCGCCGCGGGTGGCGCCGCGAGCGGCGATCCGAACAAGCCGACGGCCGCCGATGCGCCAAGACCCTGCAATGTTTCGCGCCGGCTCAGGCGCTGGCCGATGACTTCGTCGAGCCGCGAATTAGTTGTTGGATTGACGCCCGTATCGTCGGCGTCGCCGGCTCCATCCCGCATGTTATCGCCCATGTTTCCTGCTCCCTAGCTGCTATCGCTTTGCCACGACTTCATTTGATCTTGTTATTACATCACATTGCCTTGCCTGGCGCCACAGCCTGAATGACAGTGGTTTGAATGGCTTAGGGCTAGTCCAAGGAACGCGCGGCGCGGGCGATGGCGTCGGCGAAATCGGTCAAATGCACCGAGCCCTTGACCGTGCGCTCCACCAGGACGCTGCGCTTGTCGGCGGGATCGGGCTTGCGGCGCACGAAGGCGAGCTTGGCCAGCGCGTCCAGGGCCCGCGTCACCGCCGGCTTCGAGATCTTGAGCCCGGCCGCCAGGCCCCGCACCGTATGCGGCGCCGGCGTCATATAGACGGCGAGCATGATCGCCATTTGGCGCGAGGAGAGATCGGGGCCCTTGCTCCGCACCCCCTCGGTGATAGCCAGGCGCCACAAGTGCAGCGCCTGCTGGCGGCTGAGCGGCCGCGGCGGCGGATGCGCCTCAGCCGCCATGGCGTTCCGCCACCAGCGCGTAGAGCGCGCGCATGGCCATGGCCTCGCCGCCCACCGGGCGCCCCGGCTTCGCCTTGGCGTTCCAGGCGTAGAGATCGATGTGCGCCCAGGCGCGCGTCCGCGCCACGAACTCCTTGAGAAACAGCGCCGCGGTGATCGACCCGGCAAAAGGCGTTTCGGCGGCGTTGTTGATGTCGGCGATCTTGCTGTCGAGATATTCGCGGTAGGGAGCATGCAGCGGCATGCGCCATAGCGGATCGGCGAGGGCGTCGCCCAGGCGCAGCAGGTCGCGGGCCAGATCGTCGCTGGGGGTGAAAAGCGCCGGCAGTTCCGGCCCCAGCGCCACGCGCGCCGCTCCGGTCAAGGTGGCGCAGTCGATCAGCAGCGCCGGGTCTTCGCCATCGGCCTCGGTCAGCGCGTCGGCCAGCACCAAGCGCCCTTCGGCGTCGGTATTGCCAAGCTCGACGGTCCGGCCCTTGCGCGTCGCCAGCACGTCGCCGGGCCGGTAGGCATTGCCGGAGACCGAATTCTCCACCGCCGGAATAAGCACGCGGAGGCGAACCTCGAGGCCGGCGTCCATGATCATTTGCGCCAAGCCAAGCACCGTCGCGGCGCCGCCCATGTCTTTTTTCATCAGCGCCATGTTGCTCGACGGCTTGAGGTCCAGGCCGCCGGTATCGAAGCAGACGCCCTTGCCCACCAAGGTGACCTTGGGCGCATCCGGCCGGCCCCAGACGATGTCCACCAGGCGCGGCGGGCGGACGCTGGCGCGGCCCACCGCGTGCACCAGGGGATAGTTTCGCGCCAGCAGATCCTCGCCGACGATGACCTCCAGGCGCGCGCCGGCTTCATGCGCCACGGCGGCGGCGGCGTCCGCCAGTTCCGCCGGGCCCATGTCGCTGGCCGGGGTATTGACCAGATCGCGCACCAGGAATGTCGCCCGCGCCGCGCGTTCCACCGCCTTGCGGTTGGCGGCGGCGGGCCAGGCGAGGGTGGCCTGCATGGGCTTGGCGGGCGCGCGGTAGCGGCTGAAGTCGTAGGAACCCAGCGCCCAGCCAAGGGCCGCGGCATCGGCGGCGGTTGGCGCCGGCGGCGGGTCGAGGCAGTAACTGCCCGGCGGCAAAACACGCGGCAGTTCGGCAAAACTCCAGAGATTGACGGTTTCCGGAATGCCCACCAGCACGCCGGCCAGGGCGCCGCCGGGCGCCGGCACCGTCAGGTAACTGCCCGGCGCCGCGGTGAAGCGGGCGTTGGCGGCCCAGGCGTTGACCGTCGCCCCCTGCCCCTTCAGCCACGGGGCCAGACCCGAAGCCGTCAACGGCCAAAGCGGCGTCGCGCCCGCCTCATTGTCGGTCAGAGTGGCGATCATTGCATGACTCCCGTGCGCGCCCGCACCCCAGTCACAGTTTGCCTTGGCGCGCCAACAACGGTCTTATAAGTTGCTCCAGCGGACCCCACAAGGAACCTCGCCATGGCCGATCTCACGCTCATCATTGGCAACAAGAACTATTCGTCGTGGAGCCTGCGCCCGTGGCTGGCGCTCAAAGTGGCGGGCGCCAATTTCCGCGAGGAGATGATCAACCTGTGGCAGCCCGACACCAAGGCCAAGATCCTGGCGCACTCGGCCGCCGGCAAGGTTCCGATCCTCAAGGACGGCGGCCTGGTGGCGTGGGAATCGCTCGCCATCTGCGAGTACGTCGCGGATCGCTTTCCGGCGGCGCGGCTGTGGCCGGAGGACGCCAGGGCGCGGGCGGTGGCGCGTTCGGTGGCCACCGAAATGCACGGCGGCTTTGCCAATTTGCGCCAGGAAATGTCCATGGACATCCGCGCCCGCCATCCTAGCCCCAAGGTGTCCGCCGAGACCAAGGCCGAAATCGACCGCGTTTGCGCGCTTTGGCGCGAGGCGCGCCAACGTTTCGGCGCCGGCGGCGCCATGCTGTTCGGCCGCTTCAGCATCGCGGATTGCATGTACGCCCCGGTGGTGACGCGCTTCGTCACCTATAGCGTTTCATTGGACCCGGTTTGCGCCGCGTATCGGGACGCGGTGTTGGCGCTGGCGCCGATGCAGGAATGGATCGCCGCCGCCAAGGTGGAGCCGTGGTCCCATGCCGCCTGAACCGCCACCTGAACGGCGGCGGGGGTCCCATGCCGCCTGACAACGGTCAGGGCTGCATGCCCATTTCGCGGTAGAAGCGCTCGGCGCCCGGGTGCAGCGGCGTCGAAACGCCGGCCAGCGCCGTCTCCAATTGGATCAGGCGCGCCTTGGCGTGCCCGGTGTCGAGAAACATGCGGTTGCGCGGGTGCCATAGCGCCTTGACGACCTGGTAGACGAGCTCTCCGTCGGCGCTTGCCGGAACCACCCATTGGGCGCCGATGCTTAACGTAGGGATCGTCTGGTTGATACCTTGGTAGGTACCCGCCGGTATGGCGTTGTAGGAGAAGAAGCGGTGCCGGCGCACCGCCGTGTCGGCCGGGCGGCCACTGATGGGCACCAGATCGATGAGGCCAAGGCGGGCCAGATCCGATACAGCGGCGGCCGGGTATCCGGCGACAAGGAAGAACGCGTCGAGTTCGCCCTTGATGAACAAGTCGACCGCCTCGCTGGGGTCGACCTCCATCGCCTTGAGCTGATTCAAGCGCACGCCGTAGGCCGACAGGATCAACTCGGCGTTGATGCGCGTGCCCGACCCCGGCTTGTCGATGGAGACGCGCTTGCCGGCAAGGTCGCGCACCTGGGCGATGCCGGCGCCCCGCCGCGCCACGAGATGCAGGTCCTCGGGATAGAGATTGGCGATCACGCGCAGGCCGTCGAGCTTGGGCTTGCGGGAATATATGCCCTCGCCGTTATAGGCCCAGAAAATGACGTCGGCCTGGGCGAGCCCTGAATCGACGACGCCGCTCGCGACGGCGTCGACATTCGCCACCGAACCCTCGGAGGTGTTGGCCACCGCCACCAGGCCGGGCACGCCGCAACTGCCGCCGCGCAGGCACGGGCGCGATCCGGGCGGATTCGAAATGGCGAGCGCGAGGGCGATGCCCACCGGAAAATATGTTCCCGCCGCCGAGCCGGTGGCGATGCGGAAGAAGCGCAAATTGGCGGCGGCATCGGGCTCCACCTGCGCCGAGGCGCCCGCCGCCATCGACGCCAGCGCCAGGACCGCCATCCACCATCGCCAACGCATGCCGTATAACCCGCTGCCCGCGCCGCCCTGCCGCCGTTTATAGCCGACCCGCCGCAACCCGCAATGGGAGCGTTTGGGATCAGCCGAAGCGTATTTTCGCCACCAGGATCGCCGCCACGAGCACCAGAGTGAGCGCGTTCGCCACCAGAAGCGACAGCGCCGAGGCAAGAAACGCGTAGACGATCCACAACGCCGTGGCGACGGTCAGCAAGCTGAACGTCAGCAGGGAGATGTCGCGGGTGGAGCGTTGACGCCAGACTTTGACGACCTGGGGCACGAACGCGCACAGTCCCAGGGCGCCGGCGACAAAGCCAAGAATTTCGTGCGCGGGGAGTGTGGTCATGGGCACCGGCCGTGGTTGAGGCGCTCCGCTATGGCAGAGGCGGGTGCGGGTTGCAACCGCCGCCGGCCGCCGTTGGACAGCGGCGGACCAGGCTGGTAACTCACGCCCTGCAGCCATGACCGACGCCGCTTCCGCTCTCCCCGTTCTTCGCCTGCTGGCGCGCCAGGACCGGCGGCTGCGCTCCGGCCGCCCCTGGGCCTATGCGAATGAAATCGACCTCGACGCGGCGCGCCAGCTTGCGCCGGGGACGATCGTCAACCTGGAGGCGGCCAATGGCGACCGGCTGGGAACCGCCAGCTTCAACCGCCATTCCCTGATCGCGGCGCGTCTTTACAGCCGGCTGCCCAACGCGACGTTGGACCGAGGCTTTTTCGCCGCGGCGCTGCGGCGCGCGCTGGCGCTGCGCGAGCGCTTCTTTTCCGCCCCCTTCTATCGCCTGGTGCACGCGGAAGGCGACGGCTTGCCCGGATTCGTCGTCGACCGCCATGACGATGTCCTGGCGGTGCAGGCCAATACCGCCGGCGCCGAGCGGCTGCTGCCGGAAATGTTGGCGGCGCTGACGGAGACGCTGGCGCCCAGCGCCGTGGTGCTGCGCCACGACAGCCCCGTTCGGGCGCTCGAAGGCTTGGAGAGCTATGTGCGGATGGCGACGGGATCGCCGGCGCACAAGGCGGTCGTCGTCGAGGGCGGCTGCCGGTTCCCGGTCGACATGCTGGGTGGACAAAAGACCGGCTGGTACTACGACCTGGCGGCGGCGCGGCGGCAGATCGCGGCGCTGGCGGCGGGAGCGAACATGCTCGACCTTTGCTGCCACAGCGGCGCCTTCGCCATCACCGCCGCCCGCGCGGGCGCCCGCCAGGTGCTGGCGGTGGAAAGCTCGGCGCCGGCGCTGGAACTGGCGGCTGCGGCGGCGGCGGCGAACGGGGTGGCGGCGGCCGTCACCTTTCGCCGTGGCGACGTCTTCGAGGAATTGCAGGCGCTGGCCGCCGCGGATAAGCGCTTCGACCTGGTGGTGGCCGACCCGCCGAGCTTCGTCAAATCGAAGAAGGAACTTGGCCCCGGCGCGCGCGGGTACCGCAAGCTGGCGCGGCTCGCCGCCGGCGTGGTGGCGCCGGAAGGCCTGCTGTTCATCGCCAGCTGCTCGCACCATGTGAGCCCTGAACTCTTCGCCGCCGAGGTGGCGGCGGGCCTGGGCGCCGCCGAGCGGGGCGGGCGGATCGTGGCCGCGGGCGGCGCCGGCCCGGACCACCCGGTGCATCCCCAATTGCCGGAGACGGCGTACCTGAAGCACCTGCTGATCCAGGTCGATTGATCCTTATGTTCCAGGCGGTTAGAGAAAAACGGCGATAGCGCAACCGGGCTACTACTCGCAATTGCGCTCGACTCCGCCAGAGCGCCACATTATGTTCTCAATAGCGCCCGAGATAGGCCGCAATTGGCGGCTAAATAACAAGCGGGCGGAAAATTGGGGCATCCGTCCCGGCCCCAGGCGAGGCCGGTTCAAACACTGACATTGGCAAGGGGCCCGAGGCCGGGCCCGGTAGCACGAGCGTCCAATGCGCTGGCGGAGCCATCCGTCCGCCAACGCAAGGGTTGCGCGAGCGCACCCGGCTCAGGGATCGTGAAGCGTCATGACGAGGCGAACCGCGGCCATCCTGGTGATGGCGGCAGTAGTAGCGGCTAACGCGCTGGGCTGGGGTCTGCTGGACCGCGGCCTTGAGCCGTCGCCGTGGCCGGGCGCGATCAACGGCGTTGCCTTCAGCCCCTACCGGGCGGATCAGGACCCGCAGTCGGGCCGTCACCCGACGCCGGAGCAGATCGACGAAGACTTGGCGTTGCTGGCGCGCCACGTGCGCCATGTTCGCACCTACAGCGTCATCGACGGCCTGGAGGCGGTGCCGGCGCTGGCCCGGCGCCACGGCCTGAGCGTAACCGCGGGAGCCTGGATCGACGGCCGCGAGGAGCGCAACGAGCGCGAAGTGAAGGCGCTGGTGGAACTGGCGCGCGACAGCCACAACGTCACCCGCATCCTGGTGGGCAACGAAACGCTGCTGCGCGGCGACGTCACCATGGAGCAGTTGGTCGATTACATCCGCCGCGTGCGCACCCAGGTCAGGGTGCCGGTTTCGACCGCCGAACCCTGGCATATGTGGCTGAAATATCCGGCGCTGGGGCGCGAGGTGGATTTCATCGCCATTCACATCCTGCCCTATTGGGAAGGACTGCCGGCGGATCGCGCGCTCGACTATGTGATGCAGCGCTACCAGCAGGTCAAGGATGCCTACCCCACAAAACCGGTCGTGATCACCGAGGTGGGCTGGCCGTCCGACGGGCGCATGCGGCGGGCGGCGAGCCCGACGCCGCTGGCGCAAGCCTCGTTCCTGCGCGAATTCCTCAACCTGGCCAATTCGCGCGGGCTCGACTACTTCATCATGGAAGCCTTCGACCAGCCGTGGAAGCGCTACATCGAAGGCGGCGTCGGCGCCTATTGGGGCCTGTTCGACGCCTACCGGCAGCCGAAATTTCCCCTGGTGGGCGAAGTGCGGGCCATGCCCGAATGGCGGCTGATGGCAGGCGCCTCGGCGTTGCTGGCATTGCTGCCGATCCTGTTGTTCCTGCGCCGTTGGGGCCATTTGCGGCTCGGCGGCCGGTTGTTCGGCGCCGCCTTGATCCAGGGTTTGACGTCGGTGCTGGCGTTCGTCATCCATGCCGGCTTGAACCAGTATCCGACTTTTGGCCTGGCCGTGATGTGGGGCCTCATGGTGCCGCTCTTGGCCCTGCTGCTGACGATCGTTCTGGCCGAAGGGGTGGAGCTGTCGGAAGTGGTGTGGAGCCGGCGGCGGCGCAACTTCCTTCCCTGCCAAACCGACGTCGAGCGCCGGTGGCCGAAAGTGTCGATCCACGTGCCGGCCTATAACGAGCCGCCGGCCATGCTGATGCGGACGCTGAGCGCCCTGGCGCGCCTCGACTACCCCGATTTCGAGGTCATCGTCATCGACAACAACACCCGCGACGAGGCGGCGTGGCGCCCGGTGGAGGCGCACTGCGCGACGCTGGGGCCGCGCTTCCGCTTTTTCCACGTATCGCCACTGGCCGGGTACAAGGCGGGGGCGCTGAACTTCGCCATGCGGCAGACCGCGCCCGACTCCGAGATCGTCGGCGTCATCGACAGCGATTACATGGTCCTGCCCGAATGGCTGAAAAGCGCCGTGCCCTTTTTCGACCGCGCGGAAGTGGGCTTCGTGCAGGCGCCCCAGGACCACGACGACTGGAAGGCCGACACGTTCAAGGAAATGATGAACTGGGAGTATGCCGGTTTCTTCCAGATCGGCATGGTCCAGCGCAACGAGCAAGACGCCATCATCCAGCACGGCACCATGACCTTGATGCGCAGGACCGCCATGGAACGCGCCGGCGGCTGGGCCGAATGGTGCATTTGCGAGGACGCCGAGATGGGCCTGAGGCTGCTGGCAAATGGCTGGCGGTCGATCTACCTGGACCGGCGTCTCGGTTACGGCCTGACGCCGGACAGCTTCACCGCCTACAAAAGCCAGCGCTTCCGCTGGGCCTATGGCGCGGTGCAGATCCTGAAGCGCCATTGGCGGGAAATGCTGCCGGGGAATGGGCGGCGCCTGAACCCCATGCAGCGCTACCATTTCATCACCGGCTGGATGCCGTGGTTCGCCGACGCGCTCGGCCTGGTGTTCGCGGTGGCCAGCCTGGCATGGACGCTGGGCGTGCTCGCCCTCCCGCGCTATTTCGAATTCCCGCTGACGCTGTTCGTGGTTCCGCCGCTGGCGGTCTTCGCGGCGAAAGTGGCGCAGTTCCTGTGGCTTTATAAGCTGCGGGTCCGTTGCAGCCTGCTCCAGCGCCTGGGCGCGGGGCTGGCCGGCATGTCGCTGACCTACACCATCGGCAGGGCGGTGCTCGCCGGGCTGATCGGCGACCGCATGCCCTTCGTGCGCACACCCAAGCACGAAGGCGAGCCGGCGCTGATGCGGGCGGTGGGCATGGCGCGGGCGGAAACGCTGCTGGCGGTCTTTCTGTGGCTGGCGGCGGCGGCGGTGGCGCGGGTCTATGGCGGCGACGATCCGGAAGCGCTGATCTGGGCGGCGGTCATGGTGGTGCAGTCGCTCCCCTTCGCGGCCGCGCCGGTCATGGCGTCGATCAACGCGCTGCCGGCCTTGCGCCGGCGCGGAATGTCGGCGGCCG
>CAZIVY010000561.1:0-2841 GCA_964542505.1 uncultured Rhodospirillaceae bacterium | reverse complement strand
TTCTCCGGGCAGGTGACCTGGCAAAGGCCGCACTGCACGCAGGCTTCCTCCTGGAAGCTCAATTGCGGCCGATCGGGGTTGTCCATCAATGCGCCGGTGGGGCAGGCGCTAACGCAAGCCAGACAGATCGTGCAGCCGGCGATATCCACCTTGACGTTGCCGAAGGCGGCGCCAGCGCCGAGAGTTATCGTGTCAACGGGCGACGGCGCGACGGCATGCAAATGTGCGAGCGCGGCGCGTTGATTCGAGCGCTTGTCGCCCTGGGGCAAGTAATCGCCGGACTTGGGCGCCGCCGGGACCGTTGCTGCCAGCGCCGTTGCCAAGGCGTCGGGATCGTCGGCAAGGATGACGCAGCAGCGGCCGCTGCCGAAACCGAGCCCGCTCATCAAACTCTCGGCGGCGCCGATCTGGCCGGCGAGGCCGCGAAGCTCGCCTTGTTTGCGCGGCGATACCAGGATGCGGACGGCGCTGGCGCCATAGGCGAAGGCGCTGGCGATGAAATCGAAGCCCGCTTGCGTCGATTCGTTGAGGACGAAGGGGAGCACATGCGCGGGCAGGCCGCCGCCTTCCCGCGCCAGCGCCGCGATCAGGTCCTCGCCGTGGCGCGGGTCGTGCACCAGCAGCACCGGGGTTTCGCCGCCGGCCCTGGCGTAAGCGCCGAGCAGCGTCCTGAGGCGCGCCATCAAGGCTTGCGGCGGCGGCAGGACATAGGTGGCCGCGCCGGTGGGACAGACGCTGTGGCAGGCGCCGCAGCCGCCGCACAGATGCGGGTCGATGGCGACCGTGTCGCCGTTGGAGGTAATGGCGGAAGCCGGGCAAACGTCGAGACAGCGCGTGCAGCCGGTCTTGCGGCTGCGCGAATGGGCGCAAAGGGAGGCGTCGAAGGCGACGTAACGCGGCTTCTCGAACTCGCCCACCATGCCCACCAGATCGAAGAGCGCGCGCTGCACGGCGGCGGGATTCTTCGGGTCGGGACGGAAATAACCGTCGCGCCGTTCGGCACCGGGAAAAAGCGGCGCGCCGCCGCTCAAGTCGAGAATGAGGTCGCAGGTGGCGGCGGCGCCGTCGCGCCCGATGCCGAAAGTTAGCGCGCGCCGCGACGACGGCAGCGCCGGGGCGTAGCCGTCGGCGACGATCTCGAACGCCCCCACATGGCCCTTGGCGGCGGTGATGACGCCGCGATAGATGGGCACGTCCATCAGGCGCGGCGGCGCGATGCCGCCCGGCCCGGTCAGCAGCACGCTCACGTCGAGATGGCCCACCAGTTGTTTGGCCGCCTCGATCGCGGCTTCGCCGCCGCCATAGACGAGGCAGACGCCGCCCGAGTGGACGGCGAGCATGGGCGTCGGCGGCATCTCTATCGCCGCCTCGGCGAGCAGCGCGGCGATCTTGGGCAAGGCGCGCGCGCCGTCCGTGGACCAGCCGGCGCGCTCGCGGATGTTGGTGTAGGTCACCGCCTGCTCGGAACCCATTTCGTGCCGCAGTTCGTCGAACAGCGGCGCTTCCTGGGTGCAGGCGACGATGAGCGGCTTGCCGGTCTGCACGGCGGCGCGGAAATTGTCGATCTGGGCGCGGCAAAGCTGGTGGTTGACCAGCGGCGTTTCCTGGGCGCCCGTGGCCTGGACACAGGCGCGCGCCAACGCCCGGCCGTCGAGGACCATGCTTTCCTCGCAGTCGCAGATCAGCAGTTTCTTGCCGTTTATTTCCATGCCCTACGCCGTCTATTTGCCCGCGAGCGCCGCAAGCGCCATGTTATCGTCAACGGCTAACATAGGGCGGGCGCAGGCGGTTGTCTGCGGGTACAAGAGGTCCATGAGCAGCAGCGAAACTCAAGCAGTCGGCATCGTGGTCGAGCGGCGCAAGCTGAACAACCCGTGGCAGGAATTTTCCTGGCGGGCGGTGGCGGTGGCGCCGGCGATCGAGCACGCCACGCCGTGGCAGGTGCTGAACCGGAGCGAGGGGTGGGTGCGCTATTTCGCCGGCATCCTGCCGATCCTGCTTCATCGCACCGAAACCGCCAGCTACCGCGACAATCTGGGTGGCGCGGAACCCCAGGTCTATGTGGTGCTGCGCGCCGACCGCTCGAGCGACGAGTTCCCCTACCGGCCATATCTGGCGACGGTGGCGCCCGACGAGGCGCAGACCCATTTGGAAAACGGCGACGACGTGGTGGACGCGGTGCCCATGACGGCCGAGATCGCCGCCTGGGTGACATCGTTCGTCGAGCGCCACCACGTGGAAACCGCTGTCTACAAGCGTCAGCGCAAGCCCCACGATCCGCGCAAGGGCGGTCCGCCCCCCGGCGCGCCCAGCGTGCCCGGCCGCATTGGCGGCCAAGCCGCCAGGGGCACGGAAAGCGTGCAGGGCGCGCCAGACGTCACGGCGAGGGCGCCTTCGGCGCCCGACGAGGGTTCATGAGCGAGGACAAGCCCTTCGTTCGCCGCTGGTCGGAGCGCAAGAGCGCGCACCGCGCCGGGCAGCTCTTGCCGGAGAAGGAGAAGCCCGATCCCAAACGCGACGACGAAACCGCCGCCGCCGCGCCGCCGCCGGCAACGTCCGGCGAGGCGAGCGTCCCCGGCGAGATGCCGGCGCCGAAGGATTTGCCCTCCATCGAGAGTTTGACGTTGGATTCGGACTACGCGCCTTTCCTGCGCGCCGATGTTCCGGCGAGCTTGCGCAAGGCGGCGCTGCGCAAGCTGTGGACCAGCGATCCGATCCTGGCGCGCATGGACCCGCTCGACCTGCACAATGTCGATTACACATGGCCGGCGGTGCCGGAAGTGGTGACCAGCCTGTTCCAGGCCGGCCGCGGCATGGTGCTGCCGGAAGACGAAATCGCCA
>CAZIVY010000560.1:0-3629 GCA_964542505.1 uncultured Rhodospirillaceae bacterium | reverse complement strand
CGTCAGAGTCGTAACACTAGCATCCGCCGCGACCGAGGCGGCATGGCCAGGATTTGACAGGCGAGGCAAGCGGCGATGACTGAACTTCCCCGGAAGGCGCGCGCGGTGGTCATTGGCGGCGGCGTGGTGGGCTGCGCCGTGGCCTATCATCTGGCCAAAAGCGGGCTGACCGACATCGTGCTGCTGGAGCGCAAGCAGCTCACTTGCGGCACCACCTGGCACGCCGCCGGCCTCATCGGCCAGTTGCGGGCGACCATGAACCTCACCCGGCTGGCGAAATACTCCGCCGAGCTTTACCTCGGCCTCGAAGCGGAAACGGGGGTCTCCACCGGTTTTCGCCAGAACGGCTCGATCTCCGTCGCGCTGACCGGCGACCGCTTCGAGGAATTCCGCCGCGCCGCCTCCATGGCCAAGGTGCACGGGGTCGAGGTCGAGACCTTGAGCGCCGCCGATTGCGCCCGGCGCTACCCGCTGCTCAATCCGGCGGGCATCGTCGGCGGCCTGTTCATCGCCAAGGACGGCCAGGCCGATCCCGCCAATATCACCATGGCGCTCGCCAAGGGCGCCCGCCAGCGCGGGGTGAAGATCTTCGAGCACACCAAGGTCACCGGCATCCTGGTCCGCGACGGGCGGGCGGCGGGCGTCATCACCGACAAGGGAACCATCGAGGCGGAGCAGGTGGCCAATTGCGCCGGCATGTGGGCGCGCGAGGTGGGCGCCCTGGCCGGCGTCAACGTGCCGCTGCAAGCCTGCGAGCATTTCTACATCGTCACCGAGGGCATCCCCGGCCTGCCGCGCGATCTGCCGGTGCTGCGCGTCCCCGACGAATGCGCCTATTACAAGGAAGACGCCGGCAAGATCCTCCTCGGCGCCTTCGAGCCCAAGGCCAAGCCCTGGGCGGTGGACGGCATCCCGGAGGATTTCTCCTTCGACCAGTTGCCGGCCGACATGGACCACTTCGCCCCCATCCTCGAAGTGGCGATGAAGCGCATGCCGTTGCTGGAGAAGGCGGGCATCCGCGCCTTTTTCAACGGTCCCGAAAGCTTCACCCCCGACAACCGCTATCTGCTGGGCGAGGCGCCGGAATTGCCCGGCTTCTTCCTTGCCTGCGGCTTCAACTCCATCGGCATCCAGTCGGCGGGGGGCGCGGGCATGGCGCTGGCGGAATGGATGGCCACCGGCGAGGCGCCCTTCGACCTGTGGGACGTGGACATCCGCCGCATGCAACCCTTCCAGGGCACGCGCGCCTATCTGACCGGCCGGGTGAGCGAGACCCTTGGCCTGCTTTACGCCGACCACTTTCCCTACCGCCAATATGCCAGCGCCCGCGGCGTCCGCCACACCCCCCTGCACGAGGCGCTGAAGGCCGAAGGCGCCTGTTTCGGCGAGGCGGCGGGGTGGGAGCGCGCCAACTGGTTCCTGCCCGCCGATGCGCGCGCCGCCGGCGAGAAGGCCGAGTACCGCTATGGCTGGGGACGGCAGAACTGGTTTCCCCACACCGCCGCCGAGCACCGCGCCGTGCGCGGCGCCGTTGGCCTGTTCGACCTCTCGACCTTCGCCAAGTTCCGTGTCGAGGGCCGCGACGCGGAAGCGGTATTGCAGCGCATTGCCGCGAACGACATCAGCGTCGAACCGGGGCGCGCCGTCTATACCCCCTGGCTCAACCCGCGTGGCGGCATCGAAGCCGACCTGACCGTCACCCGCCTGTCGGAGGCGGCGTTCATGGTCGTCACCTCGGCCGCCAGCGCCGTGCGCGACCTCGCCTGGCTCAAGCGCCACGTGCCCGACGATGCCCGCTGCGCGGTCACCGACGTGACCGGCGCCGAAGCCGTGATCGCGGTCATGGGACCGAACGCGCGCCGCCTTTTGCAGTCCCTCGCCACCGCCGATCTTTCCAACGCCGCCTTTCCCTTCGCCACCGCCCGCGCCATCGAAATCGGCATGGCGCCGGTGCGCGCCCAGCGCCTGACCTATGTGGGCGAGTTGGGCTGGGAGCTTTACGTCGGGACCGAATTCGCCCGCCACGTCCTCGACGTCATTCTTGCCGCGGGCGGGCCGCATGGCCTGAAACTCTGCGGCATGCACGCCCTCGATTCCTGCCGCATCGAAAAGGCCTACCGCCATTGGGGCCACGACATCGGCGAGGATGATGGCGTTCTCGAAGCCGGTCTCGGCTTCGCCGTCAAGGCGGACAAGCCCGCCAGCCGCTTTGGCGACTTCATCGGCCGCGAGGCGGTGCTGCGCAAGCGCCAGGCCGGCCTCGCCCGCCGCCTCATGCAGTTCAAGCTCGCGGACCCGGAGCCGCTGCTCTTTCACACCGAGCCCGTGTGGCGCGACGGACGCCTGACCGGCTACCTGACCTCGGCCAATTACGGCCACCATCTCGGCGCCGCCATCGGGCTCGGCTACGTCGCCTGCGACCCCGCCGAGGACAAGGCCGCCATCGCCGCCTCAACCTACGAGATCGAGGTCGCCGGCCGCCGCCTGCCGGCCACGGCCAGCTTCACGCCTTTCTACGATCCCCTGAGCGAGCGCGTCCGCCTGTAGCGACGGCGCGGGTCGCTGCCGTCCGCGGCGGCGATCACCTGTAGGCGGAGCGGCGATGGTCGGCGGCGGTCATGAGAACGATCTTCTCGAGGTCGTCGATTTCATAAAAAAAACGCCATCGTCCGATCCGGTACCGCCACGTCGGCGGGCGCCAGTTTTTCAGGCGCTTGATGTTCGGCCCGAAATGCGGCTCGGTCCGCAGTTGCGAGTAGACGTGCTCATGAAGTTTATCCTCCATCTTCCTTGAACCGGATCGGCCGAGGCGGGCGAGGTCTCTCTGAAAGGTCTGGGTCTCGAATATCCGATAATCAGCCAATCATCGTCCCTTGCTTCCGGCGGGCTTCCCGGGAGCCTTTCTTCATGCGCCGCACAAGCGCTTCGTCGGCTAGAATTCCAGCCGTTTCGGCATCGTCGATGAAGTCCTGCTCCCTGATGTGATGCTTGACCGCCGATTCGATGAAATTGGCCAGCGCCCGATCGTCGGCCTTGGCCCGGCGGACGAACGCCAAGTAGGTTTCATCGTCCAAGCGCAGAGTGACCGTCTTGGGCATGTTCGATCCCGCGATTATTCATTTTTATTCTATATGAATAATTATGAATGATCAAGCCCTTGCGCGCGGCCGCCGGCGGCTCAGCGCGCCAGGCGCACCACGTGGACGCCGCTGGGCGCAAGGATGACGTGCACCTTGGCTCCGCGGGGAAACTGCTTTTCCGCCGCGCGGTCGACGACGAACAACTCGCCGATCGCCGTCGACACCGTGTATTCCATGATCGAACCGAGATACGCCGCCTTGACCACGGTCCCGGCCAATTGCGGGCCCGCCGCCGCCGTGGCCGAGAGCCGCACCGCCTCCGGGCGGATGGCGACCTCGACCTCGCCCACCGGCAGCCCGGCATGAGGCAGCGCTATTTCCGTCTCGCCGATGACCACGGTGCCGGTGTCGCCGTTCTTGTCCTTGAGGCGGCCCTTGACCAGATTGGCCTCGCCGATGAAATCGGCGACGAAGGTGGTGACCGGGCGGTCATAGAGATCGCGCGGCGATCCTTGCTGGGCGATCACCGCGTTATCCATCACCACCACG
>CAZIVY010000559.1:0-2445 GCA_964542505.1 uncultured Rhodospirillaceae bacterium | reverse complement strand
CGTCGCCAAGGTGAGCGTGGGGTCGACCCCGACGGTCATCCGGCATGCGGGCATCTCGCCCTACATCGACGTGGTCGCCGACGTGACCGGGCGCGATGTCGGCTCCGTCACCCGCGAGGTCGAACGCCAGTTGCAGACCGTAAAGTTCCCGCTGGAGTATCACCCGATGCTGCTGGGTGAATACACCGAACGGCAAAACGTCCTGAATCGCGTGCTGGGCGTGGCGCTGGTCGCCCTGGCGTGGATTTTTCTGCTGCTGCAGGCGTGCTTCCGCAGCTGGCGTCTGTCGGCGGTCGCCTTCCTGGGCTTGCCGGCGGCGTTGGCGGGCGGCGTTCTGGCGGTGCTCGCCGGTGGCGGCGTGGTCTCGATCGGTTCGCTGGTCGGGTTCCTGGCCGTGATCGGCATCGCCGCGCGGAATGGCATCCTGCTCATCGAGCGCTTCCAGCATCTCGAGCGCCACGAAGGCGAGGCGTTCGGTCTCGGACTCGTCCTGCGCGGGGCACGGGAGCGGCTGTCGCCCATCCTGGCGAGTTCCGCGGCGGTCATCGCGGCCTTGCTGCCCATCATCCTGTTCGGGCACGTCCCCGGCCTCGAAATCGCGCGGCCGACGGTGATGGTGATCATGGGCGGCGTCGTCGCCTCCGCCTTGGTGACGCTGTTTATCCTCCCGGCGCTCTATCTGGTCGTCGGGGCCAAGGCCGAGCGGCAGGGTGAAGTCGCTCTTGCCTAGGCGTGACAAACGAACTGTGAAAGGAACGGCAATGACCATGAAAACCCTACTGACTTACGCCATCGGCGCGGCGATGCTGACCGCCGCGCCGCTGGCGGCGCAAACCAAGGCGGAGAAAGTCGCGGTCACGCCTGGCGCGGCCTGGCAGGAGACCTTCGCCATCAAGGAATGCAAACTGGCGACGACGGGCCGCAACGAATACTTCGTTTTGGAGCCCGGTTTCCGGACCGAACTGCGGAGCAAGGACACCAGGCTGGTGGTCACCGTCCTCGACCAGACCAAGATGGTGGATGGTGTCATGACTCGCGTGATCGAGGAGCGCGAGTGGAAAGAGGGCAAGTTGTACGAAGTGGCGCGGAATTTCTTCGCGATTTGCGAGAGCACGAAGGACGTTTACTACTTCGGCGAGGAAGTCGACTTCTACAAGGACGGAAAGGTGTCCGATCACTCCGGTTCGTGGGTCGCCGGCAAGGACGGCGCCAAGGCCGGCCTGATCATGCCCGGCAAGCCCGCGGTGGGCATGCGTTACTATCAGGAGATCGCGCCCGGCGTGGCGATGGACCGGGCCGAGATCGTCAAGACCGACGGCAGTTGCAAGACGCCGGCCGGCACGTTCGCCAACTGCCTGGCGACCAAGGAAACCACGGCGCTCGATCTGACCGTCGAGGAATTCAAGAACTATGCCCCCGGCATCGGGCTCATCAGCGACTCCGAGCTGCGCTTGACCAAGTACGGATTCATCGGCAAGGCCAAGTAGGAGGGACGGTCATTGCGTTCGCCGTGCCGGCGCGGAACGCAAGAGCGGCGTCTCGACGATCCTCCACGCGCCGGCAAAATCCCGGCAGGCGGTGCCACGGGCGCTTTGCGTCAGCCCGCCGGCGGTGACGCTCAAGGCGTAGTCGCGGCAGGTCAGGCCGTCGGCCGACATATAGACGTCGTGGGGGACAAAGGTTCCCGAGCGGCCGTTGCCGGGATTGGTCCAGCGAGACACCTGCCGGGCGGGGGCGGATTCTAGGCTTTCCCGCGCCGCCTCTTCCGCAAGGCTGCGATCGGCATGGTCCAGCGACTTGCCGGCCTCGGTGCCGGAAAACGCCGCCAACAGGGTGCCCGCCGCCGATAGCGCAATTTGACCCTTGTCGCCCCCTATCCGCAGTCGAAGCACGTCTATGACGGCCGCGTCGGGAACGTCAACGCGTCGAGCATAGGGTTCGCAACCCGCCACGGTCGCCACCAGGGCCAGGGCGCGCGCCGTTCTCGCAATCGTCATAGTTCCCCTCCATCGTGGCGCATGGAACCACGACACTAGGCCGGCGCCAGCGTATACGAAACATTCATGACCTGCGGCATATTTCTGCTTCCCTGATCCCAGGACGCACATCCTCCGGACGGATGCTTGTGCGGTAGGGCAAGGTTGTCTAGTTTTTCCCCGCGCTTAGGGGCGCGTCAACGGTAGGGCGATGATCCAGTGCAAGTCTGGCGGGAAGCAATCGGCGGTGCTCGCCTTGGGGCTGGTTTTGGCTATGCCGGCGGCCGCGGCCGAAGTCAGCGATCCCCCGGTAACGGCCGCGGCGCCGGAAGCAGCCGATTCCCCCGCTGGGGACGGCGATTCGGCTGTCCAGGTCGCCCAGTTCACCTTGCCTTCGGCGAAACCGGCGCCGGGCGGTGGGCCGCCGCCCGCGCCAGTGCCCCAGTTTCTCGAGTTCCAATATTTTTAC
>CAZIVY010000558.1:0-5946 GCA_964542505.1 uncultured Rhodospirillaceae bacterium | reverse complement strand
CGCCTCGAACAGCGCTTCGCGCCGGCGGAGGTCGAGATGGGCAACCACTTCGTCCAGCAGCACCAGCGGAGCGATTCCCCGCCGCGACGCCGCCAAACGCGCGCTGGCCAGCACGATGGAGACCAGCAGCGCCTTTTGTTGGCCGCTGGAGCAATCCTCCGCCGCGCGGTCCAAGTCGCCATGGCGGACGAGGAATTCGCTGCGATGCGGTCCAACGCTGGCGGCGCCGATCATGGCGTCGCGCGGGCGCGCTTCGCCCAAGCGGGCACGGAATCTGTCCTCCACCGCCGTCGCCGGCATGGCGGCGAGTTCGTCCTCGATTTGGCCCCGCACCGCCAGCGTCGCGCGCGGAAATGGCCCGTCCGCCGTGGCCAGGGCGGCGCTGAGCCGCGCCACCGCCTGTAACCGGGACGCGCCGAGCGCGATGCCATGCTCCGCCATGGTTCGCTCCAGCGCCTCCAGCCATTCGCGGTTGGCATTGCCTTGCTGCAACAGACGGGTCCGCTCGCGCATGGCATGGTCGTAGGCGGCAAGTCGCCGGGCGTGACCGGGCTCCGCCGTCTGCGCCAGGCGGTCGAGAAACCGCCGCCGGCGCGCCGGACTTTCGCTCATCAGCCGGTCCATCGCCGGCGTCAGCCAAACCACCGCGATATAGGGGTCGAGCGCCGCCGGGCCGCTGGCGTCGGCGCCGTTAAGGCGAACCACGCGGCGGGGGGCGTGGTCGAGCGCCGACGGCCCCAACCCGGTGCCGATTTCAAGCTCGCCCGCCGCGCCCTCGATATGGGCGGAAACGGCCCAGGCCGCCGGTGCAGCCGCTTCGCCCGCCCCCCAGCGTGTCATCTCGCCCAGGACCGCGCCGCGCAAGCCGCGGCCGGGAGCAAACAGCGACAACGCCTCGAGCAAATTGGTCTTTCCCGCTCCGTTGGCGCCCACCACCACCACCGGCGCCGCGTCCGCTTCCAGGCGCAAGGCGGCGTAATTGCGGAAATCGCGCAATTCGAGGCGGCGGACCGCCAGCGCCGGGCCGGGGGCCGTCCGAATAGCCGCCCGTTGCGGCCAGGGCGCAACGGATTCGTCCATGCCGCGTTCGGGGCCGCGCGAGAAATCGACGGCGGTGGACGCTAGATTCACTCTTTAGGGCCTCCGTCGCGCTCAGACGCGCATCGGCATGAGGACATAGCTCGCGCTGTCGTCGCTGCTGTCGCGCACCAGGATGGGCGAGGCCGCGTCGGCCAGGTTGAAACAGGCGTTGTCGCCCTCGATCTGGGCGGCGATGTCCAGAAGGTAGCGCGAGTTGAACCCGATCTCGAGCGGCCCCGCGTCGTAGGCCACGGAAAGTTCCTCGCTGGCGCTGCCATGTTCGGGACTGGTGGCCGACAGCACCAGGCGGTTCTTGTCCAGCCCGAGCTTGATGGCGCGGCTCTTGTCGCTGGCGATGGTCGAAACCCGGTCCACCGCCGCGGCAAGGGTCTTGCCGTCCACTTCCATGCGCTTGTCGTTGCGCGTGGGCACCACCCGCTCATAGTCGGGAAAGGTGCCGTCGATGAGTTTCGACACCAGCACCACGTCGCCACAGGCCAGCCGGATGCGCGTCGCGGACAAGGTCACTTCCACCGGCCCGCTCACCCCATCGAGGAGCTTGCGCAGTTCGGCCACCGTCTTGCGCGGCACGATCACGCCCGGCATGCCCGCCGCCCCATCGGGCAGCGGCGCCTCGACCCGCGCCAGGCGGTGGCCGTCGGTGGCCACCGCGCGCAGCACCGGCGTGCCGTCCGTCGTCGCGGCGTGGACGTACACGCCATTGAGGTAATAGCGCGTTTCCTCGGCGGATATGGCGAAGCGCGTCTTGTCGATAAGGCGGCGCAGCGTCTCGGCGGCAAGGGTGAAGCGGTGCGGAAATTCGCCCGCCGTCATGGCCGGGAAGTCTTCCTTCGGCAGGCAGGCGAGCTGAAAGTTCGAGCGCCCGGCGCGCAAGCTGAGCCGCTGCTCGGGCGCCGAGGCGATTTCCACCTCCGCTCCCTCGGGCAATTTGCGCACGATGTCGTGCAAGGTGTGCGCCGGCGCCGTGGTGGCCCCGCTCTTGCTGACCTTGGCGGGCACCGATTCCACCACCGCGATATCGAGATCGGTCGCGGTCAGCGTGCAGCGCTCGCCCGCCGCCTCGATGAGGACATTGGACAGGATCGGTATGGTGGTCCGGCGCTCCACCACGCCTTGCATGTGGCCGAGGGCGGCAAGCAGCGCGGCGCGTTCGATGGTCAATTTCATGGTCGCGGCAAGGGCATGAAAATCTCGGTTCCGGCAGGGGGCGCGACTATAGCAGAGCACCCCGGCGCGGGCGAGCGCTTCCATGACCCTTGATACCCCGCGCGGACCCCCGGCAAGGCGCCGGAAAACCTGGAAATATGGCCGGCGGTCAGCCTTCGAGCATCCGCCGCAGCAAGTCGATGTCGTCGGCGAAGGATGAGTCGATTTCGCGCAGCTCTTCGACCTTGCGAACGGCGTGCATGACGGTGGTGTGGTCGCGCCCGCCGAACTTGCGGCCGATTTCCGGCAGGCTGCGGGAGGTGAGCATCTTGGACAGGTACATCGCGACCTGGCGGGGCCGCGCCACGGCGCGGGCGCGGCGGGCGGAATGCATGTCGCTCAAGCGGATGTTGAAATGTTCGGCTACCCGCTTCTGGATTTCGTCGATGGTGACCCGGCGATCGTTGGCGCGCAGCAGGTCCTGAAGGATTTCCTGGGTGCTGTCGAGGGTGATCGGGCGTCCCACCAGCTTGAAATGATTGACGATGCGGTTCAAGGCGCCTTCGAGCTCGCGCACGTTCGAGGTTATGCGGTGGGCGATGAATTCCAGAATCTTCGGCGGAAATTCGTCCACGCCGCATTGCTCCGCCTTGGCGCGCAATATGGCCAAGCGCAATTCGTAGTCGGTGGGGTGCACGTCCACCACCAGGCCGCAACCGAGGCGCGAGCGCATGCGCTCCTCCACCCCTTCCAGGTCCGACGGCGAGCGGTCGCCCGACATGACGATCTGCCGGCTCCGGTCGCACAGCGCGTTGAAGGTGTGGAACAATTCTTCCTGGGTCGATCCCTTGTTGGCGATGAATTGAACGTCGTCGATCAACAGCACATCGACGCCGCGGAACAATTGCTTGAACGCCACCGTGTCGCGGTAACGCAGCGCGCGCACGAACTGGTACATGAATCGCTCGGCCGAAAGATAGATGACCTTGCGCTTGGGATGGCGGAGCCGGATGTGGCGCGTGATGGCGTGCATGAGATGGCTCTTGCCCAGGCCCACGCCGCCATAGAGAAACAGGGGGTTGAACGGCACCGTCTCCGCCTCGGCGACCCGGCGCGCGGCGGCATAAGCCAATTCGTTGGATTTGCCGACGACGAAAGTCTCGAACGTGAAGCGCGGATCGAGCGCCGCCGACACTTCGCCTTCGTCGGCCGCCGCGGTTCGCGCTTGTGCATCGCCGCGCGGCAATTCCTCCGCGCCCGCGCCGGCGGCCGGCGGCGCCAGCGGCCCCTGGCGCACCTGGATGCTGAGAGTCCGCACATTGCCGCGCTCGCTTTGCCACATTTCGCGGATGCGGTGGGAGTAGTGCGTCGCCACCCAATCGCGCATGAAGCGCGTCGGCACCGTCAACGTCACTTGACCGTCGTGGATGTCGGCGAGCGACAGCGAACGCAGCCAGGAATTGAAGGCCGCCTCGCCGAATTCCTGCACCATGCGCAGCCGCACGCGCTCCCACTGTTCCGCGTGCGCGGCATCGGCGCCCGCCGCCGGCCCTTTCGAGCGTCCGGTCATTCTTGCACCCAGGGCAAGCTGTCGGTCTTCCAGCACGTTCCTCGACCCCGGTGACCGGTGGGGTCAAGGTCCCCTTCGAAACCGCCTATGACATTGTAGCAACGCGGAAATCCGAGGGCGGTCATGGCCTTGGCCGCGGCCCGCGACCGGCCGCCGGAGCGGCAAAGGAAATAGAGAATCTGTTCGGGGCGCGCGCCCGCCGCCTTCAAATTGTTGGCGAACTCGGCGTTGGGAACGCGGCCAGGAAAACGCTCCCACTCCACCGTCAGCAAGCGCTTGCTGGCGCTGCTTGTATCCGGCCGGCCGACAAAGGCCAGTTCCGCCGCCGTCCGCACATCGACCAGGAAGGCATCCTTGTTCTCACGCAATTGTTGCCATGCCTGACTTGCGGTCGCGTCCCCTGCATAGCCCATGGATGATGGGGCGGATGATGGGGCGGATTTCGGATCGGAAGACTGGCTGGCGGATTTTGGATGCATTTTCTCGTTGTCCCCCCTGACGCTCCCCAACCATCGTCCGAACCGCCGGCGTGAACCTGACGGCGAAATCTCGCATCCGACCTAACGCCAACAACCGAACAACTTCGCGCCGCTTCTTGGTTTCGTCATTGGCGTTCCGTTTTTTGCTGAAGCGCCAATTCCCCGAACGCCACGACAACATCCGCTACGCCAACACCCGCGACGAACATATCTCGATCATCACGCCTCGATCATCACGCCTCGATCGTCACGGGCCTCGACCGGTGGTCCGCGTTAGGTTCGTGAAATTTTTGCGTGAAAGGGCTCCGCGATTTGCCCGACCGTCAACGTGAGGCGATTACAGTAGTGTGACTCCGCGACGTCGCGCAATAGGAGAGAAAACAGATTACGCGACGGGCGATGCGATTCACGGCGCCATGTCGCCCGCGCGCCACACTTTCGCGCGCCGCGCGTGAAAATTTTCGGCGTTAAGGTTTCAGGAAGCGATGGCGTTGACGCGCGAGGCGAGGCGCGAGAGTTTGCGCGACGCGGTTTCGCGCTTGATCACGCGCTTGCTGACGGCGCGGTCCAGTTCCGGCTGCACGCCGGCAAGCGCCTGTTGCGCCTGCTTCTTGTCGCCGGCGTCGATCGCCTTCTCGACATTTTTCACCGCCAGGCGCATGCGCGAACGCCGCGCGCGGTTGACGCCCTCGCGCCGCGCCGCCTCGCGGGCGCGCTTTTCGGCGGACTTGTTGCGCTTGCGTTTATCGACCGGTTTTTGCTGTGTAGCCATGAAGTTCGATATCCCTGCTAGGAAGCCGCGCGGTTATAGCCGTGCCGGCGCTTGAGCGTCAACCGCGCCCGCCTATTTATGCTGAAACCTGGGTTTGCGCTTTTCGGCGAACGCCGCCATGCCCTCTTTCTGATCGGCAAGCGCGAACGTGCCGTGGAACAGCCGCCGTTCGAAGAGCACGCCTTCGGCCAGCGTGGTCTCGTAGGCGCGGTTGACCGCTTCCTTCGCCATCATCACCACCGGCCGCGACATTTCGGCGATGCGCGCCGCGACCTTGATCGCTTCGTCCAGCAATTGCGCCGCCGGCACGACCCGGCTGACCAGGCCGGAGCGTTCCGCCTCGGCGGCATCCATCATCCGCGCCGTGAGGCACATTTCCATCGCCTTGGATTTGCCCACGAACCGGGTCAGGCGCTGACTGCCGCCAGCGCCGGGGATGACCCCCAAATTGATTTCGGGCTGGCCGAATTTCGCGTTGTCGGCGGCGAGAATGAAGTCGCACATCATCGCCAGCTCGCAGCCGCCCCCCAGCGCGTAACCGGCCACCGCCGCGATCACCGGCTTGCGGCAGCGCGTCACCGCCTCCCAATGGCTGGTGATGAAATTGCCGCCATAGGCCTCGATATAGGTTTTGGCCTGCATCTCCTTGATGTCGGCGCCGGCGGCGAAGGCGCGCTCGGAGCCCGTGATGACCATGGCGCCGATGCCGACGTCGGCCTCGAAGGCTTGCAGCGCTTGCGCGACCTCGCTCATCAACTCGCTGTTGAGCGCGTTCATCGCCTGCGGCCGGTTCAAGGTGATCAAGCCGACGGCGCCGCGGGTTTCCGCCAGGATCGAGCTGTAAGCCATGAAAGTCTCCGTGAGAGCGGATTTCCGCC
>CAZIVY010000557.1:0-1553 GCA_964542505.1 uncultured Rhodospirillaceae bacterium | reverse complement strand
AGCGTGCGCAAGGCCGGCGGGCGCGTGCGCATCACCGCGCAGCTCATCGACGGCGCCAATGGCCATCACCTGTGGGCCGAGCGCTACGACCGCGACCTCGCCGACATCTTCGCCGTGCAGGACGAGATCACCGAGCGGGTGGCCGCCGAGATCGCGCCGGCGGTGCGGCTGGCGGAAACCCAGCGCAGCGCGCGCAAGCCGCCCGACAGCCTGGACGCCTGGGACCATTACCTGCGCGGCCTGATGCACGCCAACCGCTTTACGCCCGGCGATAACGAATCGGCGCGGCGCGATTTCGGGCAGGCGCTGCGCCTGGCGCCCGATTTCGCGGCGGCCCATGCGGGACTCGCCTGGGTCGAGATATCCGGGGGACTGTTCGTCTGGACCGGGTATGCCGAGGCGTTTCAGCGCGCGTTGGAGCATGCGCGGCGCGCGGTGGCGTGCGACGATGGGGACGCAATGGCGTATTGCGCCCTGGCCCATACGTTAAGTTTCTTGGGCGATCGCGAAGCTTCGATAGACTCCGGCAGGCGGGCCGTTGCCCTCAACCCGAACGATCCGCGCGCCTGGCAGGCGCTGGGCCTCGCGCTGCTTTTCGTCGCCGATAGCCGAGGCGCGATCGAACCGCTGCGCCGGGCGGTCGCCATGGCGCGGCACGAGCCGTGGCTGTGGTACGCCCATGTGTGCTTGGCCTTTTCGTTCTACATGGCCGGCGACTTCGCCGCCTGTCTCGACCACGCGAACAAGGCGCGGATATTGAAGCCCGATTTTCCGCGCGCCCGCGCTTACGCGGCAGCAGCCCTGGCGCACCTCGGCCGGCACGGCGAAGCGGCCGCCGAACTGGCGGAAATTCGCCGCCAGTGGCCCGACTTCGGCGCCCGATACTTAGACAACCTTTGGTGGCTGCCCGAGCAACGCGCCGCGATCTTCGACGGCCTGCGCAAGGCGGGACTGGCGCTGGATTGACGCGCCGCCGGGTGGCTGACGCCGGGCGGCGTGCTATGGTCCGTAGCTGATCGGAAGAGATCGGGTACGGACATGCCGGCCGAGCGCCGCCTCGCCGCCATACTCGCGGGCGACATCGCGGGTTATTCGCGCCTCATGGCGGCGGACGAGGAAGGCACGCTCGACCGCCTGAAGGCGCAGCGGCGCGAATTGGTCGACCCATCCGTCGCGGCCCACAAGGGCCGCATCGTCAAGACCACCGGCGACGGCATCCTGATCGAGTTCCCCTCGGTCGTGGAGGCGGTGGAATGCGCGGTGGCGATCCAACGCGGCATGAGCGAGCGCAACCAGGACGTGCCCGTTGACCGGCGCATCGAATTCCGCGTCGGCATCAACCTCGGCGATATCATTCTTGACGACGGCGACATCTTCGGCGACGGGGTCAACATCGCGGCGCGGCTGGAAAACCTGGCCGAGCCGGGCGGCATCCTGGTGTCGCGCACGGTGCGCAACCAGGTGCGCGACAAACTGCCTTTCCATTTCGACGACATGGGCGAGTACGAGGTCAAGAACATCGCCCGGCCGTTGCGGGTGTTCCGCGTGCGCGT
>CAZIVY010000556.1:0-3941 GCA_964542505.1 uncultured Rhodospirillaceae bacterium | reverse complement strand
GTGGCCAGCCCGCCCATCAGCGCCTGGCGCACCTTCGCCGGATCGGCCCCGGCCTTGGCCGCGAACAGCAGCCCTTCCGCCACCGCCTCGATGGTGAGCGCGACCACGATCTGGTTGGCGACCTTGGCGGTTTGCCCGGCGCCGTTGCCGCCGATGAGGGTGATGTTCTTCCCCATCTTCTCGAACAGCGGCTTGACCTTCTCGAACGTGTCTTCGTGCCCGCCCACCATGATCGACAGCGCGGCGTTGCGCGCGCCCACCTCGCCGCCCGAAACCGGCGCGTCGAGATAGCGGCAACCGAGCGCTTCTATCCGCGCGGCGAAATCCTTGGTGGCGATGGGCGAGATGGAGCTCATGTCGACGACGATCTTGCCCTTCGACAAGCCGGCGGCCACGCCTTCCGCTCCGAACAGCGCTTTCTCCACGTCCGGCGTATCGGGAACCATGACGAAGACGACGTCGGCGCGCTGCGCCACTTCCTTGGCCGTTTTGCACGCCGCGCCCTTTGCCGCCAGCTCCGCCGGCACGCCGGACCGGCTGTGCAAGCTCACCTCGTTTCCGGCCGCGATCAAGTGACCGGCCATGTGCTTGCCCATGATGCCGAGGCCGATGAAGCCTACTTTTGCCATGACTGTTCTCCCTTTCAACCCTTGGCCCGCGCCAGCCAGCCGAGACCGTCGGCCGTCTTGCCCTTGGGCTTGTATTCGCAGCCGATCCAGCCCGCATAGCCCAGTTCATCGATGCGCCGGAACAGATAGTCGTAATTGATTTCGCCCGTGCCGGGCTCGTTGCGCCCCGGATTGTCCGCCAACTGCATGTGAGCGATGCGCGGCAAGTGGCGCGCGATCGTCCCCGCCAGTTCGCCCTCCATGCGCTGCATGTGATAGATGTCGTACTGCAACCACAAATTCTTCTCGCCCACCTCGTCGAACAGGGCCAAGGCCTGCGCCGTCCGGCTGATGTTGAAGCCGGGAATGTCGTAGGTATTGATGGGCTCCAACAGCAGCCGGATGTCGTTCCGGCCCAACTCGCGCGACGCAAAGCGCAGGTTTTCCACCAGGGTCGCGCGCACGCGGCCCGCGTCCACCCCCGCCGGCGTCAGGCCCGCCAGGCAATTGAGCTGCGCGCAGCCCAGCGCCTTGGCATAGCCGATGGCCTTGCCGACGCTCTCGCGGAACTCGGCTTCCCGTCCCGGCAGGCAGGCGATGCCGCGCTCGCCCTTGGCCCAATCGCCGGCGGGCAGGTTGTGCAGCGCCTGGGTGAGCCTGTGTTTTTTCAGTTCCTCCGCCAGGCGCTCCTTGGGAAACTCATAGGGGAACAGATATTCGACCGCGGCAAACCCGGCGGCCTTGGCGGCGGCGAAGCGTTCGAGAAACGCGACCTCGTTGAACATCATGGTCAAATTGGCGGCGAATTTCGGCATGGTGGCTCCCGGGATCGGCGATCAATCGAACAGAGCGAGGCGCATTCTAACTCAACCGGCGAATTCCGGCTCCGCAAGTCCGCGCACGCCGGGCCGGAGCGCGAACAGGCCCCCGGCCAGGGGTTGCCCGGCCAGCGCCGCCGCGTCGAGGCCCGTGGCCGCGCTGGTCACGAACAAGGTGGCGAAATCGGGACCGCCGAAGGCGCAGCTTGTCACTTGCGAGACCGGCATGGCGACGGCGCGATCCACTTTCCCGTCCGGGCGGAAGCGCGTGATTCGCCAGCCGCCCCAATGACACACCCAGAGGCATCCGTCGGTATCCGTCGTCATGCCGTCGGGAACGCCCTCGTCCTTGTCGAAGCGGACGAAGACGCGCTTGTTGGCGACGTCGCCCGCGTCCGACAGGTCATAGGCGTAAACCGTCCGCCCCGCCGAGTCGGCGTGATAGATCGTCCGCCCGTCCGGGCTGAAGGCGGGGCCGTTGGTGCAAACATAGCCGCCGTCCACGCGCTGCCAAGTGAGATCGGGATCGAGCCGATAGAGCCATCCCGTGGGCTCGCGCAAGCCGTTGTCCATGCTGCCGGCCCAAAAGCGCCCGCGCTTGTCGCACTTGCCGTCATTGAAGCGATTTCCACGCATGTCGGGCTCGGGGTTGCCGATGCGCTCCAGCGTGCGGCGAGCCGGGTCCACGAAGGCGAAGCCGCTTTGAAAGGCGGCGACGAACCCGCCGCGTTTGCGCTTGGCGATGCAGCCGATCATCTCCGGCATGGGCCAGCTTCGCTTGCTCCCGCTGGCGGGATCGTAACGATGCACCGCCGGGGCCTTGATATCGACCCAATAGAGGACGGACGAGCGTTCGTCCCAGAGCGGGCCCTCCCCCAGTATCGCGCCCGCTGGCCAGATGCAGGCGGCGGCGTCCTCCGGGCGCGTCATGTCAGGACCAGCCCGCATCGACGATGAAGTTCTGCGACGTGCAGTTTTCGCTGTCGTCCGCCGCCAGGAACAGCACCATGCGCGCGATATCCGGCGGGTACAGTTTGCGCTTGAGGCACTGGTTTTCCCGGATCCTGCGTTCGCCGTCGTCGTCCAGCCACAGGCGTATCTGGCGTTCGGTAATGACCCAGCCCGGCACCACGGTGTTGACGCGGATGTTGTCGGGTCCGAAATCCCGCGCCAGGCTGCGCGTCAGCCCATGCACCGCCGCCTTGCTCGCGGTATAGCCGGCATAGTTGCCGACGCCGATCATCCAGCTTATGGAGCCGAAATTGACGATCGATCCGCCCCTGGCGGCTTTCATCTGCGGGATCACCGCCTGGGAGGCGAAAAACTGGTGCCGCAGATTGACCGCCAAATGTTCGTCCCAATATTCCACGGTCACGTCTTCGGTCCGGTGACGGTCGTCGCGGGCGGCGTTGTTGACCAAGGCCCGGATGGGACCAAGCTCGCTCCCCACCCGCGCGACAGCGGCGCGCAGCGACCCGATGTCGCGCAAATCGCAGGGGATGAACAGGGGCTTGGGGTGGCCGCTCGCCGCGATGCGCGCCACCAGCGCCCTGGACGCCTCCTCCGCGATATCGACAAAGGCGACCCGCGCCGACTGGGCGCAAAAATGCTCGACGATGCTTTCCCCGATGCCGGAGCCGCCGCCGGTAACCAGGACCACGCGCTCGCGCAAGGAGGGATAGATGGCATACGCGCCCTTGTCGGCGCGCTGGGTATTGTCGGCGGTCATTCTCCGGCTCCCGGGGCGTTGAACGTCGCCGGCAGAATATCATTGTTCCGTGGATGGCGGCGACTTGCCGGACACGACTAGCATGCGGACGACCGTCACCACGGCGCCGGCCGCCGCCAGATGCTTGAGGCTGTGGCCGCTGACCGCCCCGCCCAGCAGCCGATAAATCTCGCCGTCGTAAAGCTCGAAGACCTTGGCTACGCCGTACCAGGCGATGAGCCACGCAAGGTGCCGGCCGCTGGTGTATCGCTCGCGCCGGTACATCAGGCAGATCGCGGGCAGCACGACCAACGGAAAAAACTGCACCAGCAGATAGAACCGCAGGTCGCCGCGGCCCAGCAACTCGCTCCGGTACCAGCCGAGGACACTGGCAATTCCCAGGGCGACAAGGATCGGCAACAGCCAGCGGATACCCGCGCGCCGGTGGACGCGGTCGGCGACGAAGGCCGCTGTCAGCGCCATGAAGGCGATGGTTATGGGCAGCCGGTCCCAAACCAGGCGCCAATTGTCGGGGGCAAGGTGATAGTAGGCGGACCCCGCGCCCACCAGCGTTATGCCGAGGAACAGGACCACGTAGGGCCGGCGGTCGATGGGGTGAGCGAAAATTTCGCCGCCTCGGGGTCCGAGCACGAGCCACAAACCGAAGCCGCCGGCAACGGTGAACGGTAGATTGGACGCGACGTCGCCGAAATTCCGCATGCCGAGCCACGCCCGCGTATCGGCGAAACCATGATAGGCGGCGGGCTGCGGGATCGGCCCCACGAACAACAGGCCCGCGACGGCGGC
>CAZIVY010000555.1:0-17740 GCA_964542505.1 uncultured Rhodospirillaceae bacterium | reverse complement strand
GCGACCTTTGTACATCACGGCGATCCGGTCGGAGACGAATTCTACGACGGCGATGTCGTGACCGATGAAGATCATCGATACGCCGGTCGCGCGCTGGATCGAAACCAGAATGTTGAGCAACTGGGCGCGCACCGACACATCCAGGGCGGCCACCGGCTCGTCGCAAATAATCAGGCGCGGCGTCAGCAACAAAGCGCGGGCGATGCCGACACGCTGGCGTTGTCCGCCGGATAATTGGTGGGGATAGCGATCGGCGAAGACCGACGGCAACCCGACCTCTACGAGGGCGCGTTCGACCCGCGCCCGCCGTTCCGTTCTTGACCCGCCCAAGGCGAAATTGTCCAGCGGCTCGCTTAGGATCGCTTCTATGCTGAGTTTCGGGTTGAGCGACGCACCGGGATCCTGAAACACGAGCTGGATCTGGCGGTGCAGATCGCGGGCGGCGGCGCGGTCGAACTGGCTTATATCGGCGCCATCGAATGCTATGCGGCCATGGGCAATCGGCGCGAGTCCCACGATCGCCCTGCCCAATGTCGTCTTGCCGCTGCCGCTTTCCCCGACCAGGCCGAGCGTTTCATTTCTATCGAGGGTGAACGATACCTCATCCACCGCGCGCAGGATTTCAGGGGCCTGCCACGGCAGCACGGCGGACCGGCGCCGAGCGGCGAAGTGAACGGAAAGATGCTCGACCGAGAGCATGGGCGCCGGGAACGTTGCGGCAGTCATCGAGGATTGTCTATCCGGTGGCACGCGGCCGTATGGTCCGGTCGAATGAAGTGCATCGCCGGTTGAACCGCCACGCATCGGTCGAGCTCCACCGCACACCGGCCGGAAAACCTGCAACCCAAGGGAAAATCGCCAGGAAGCGGAACCGTGCCCGGGATATCGAACAGCTTTCGCTGATCGCGCGGAATGCGAGAAATGCCCAGCTTCGGAATGGCGCCAAGCAGCCCTTGAGTATAAGGGTGCGTCGGCGCGGCAAACAGCTCCCCGGTCGGCGCGGTCTCAACCAGCCTGCCGGCATACATCACGGCCACGCGATGGGCGCGTTGCGCGACGATTCCCATATCGTGCGTGATAAGCAGCAGCGCGCATTTGTATTCGGCGCGAAGCCTGTCCAACAGGTCGAGTATCCCCGCCTGCACCGATACGTCGAGGGCCGTAGTGGGTTCGTCGGCAACGAGCAGGGCCGGGCGGCAGGATATGGCTATGGCGATCACCACGCGCTGCCGCATGCCCCCCGACAATTCATGGGGGTACTGCCGCAATCGCCGTTCGGGCGACGTAATCTGTACGTGCCGAAGCAGGTTCACGGCCTCCATCTCGGCATCGGTGCGGCTTACGTTTTGATGCCGCCTGATCACCTCGACGATCTGGTTGCCGACGGTCATCAGAGGATTGAGCGCGGTCATCGGCTCCTGAAACACCATCCCGATATGCCGCCCCCGCACCGCGCTCCATTGCCCCGGGTGCAGCTCCGTTAGTTCCTGGCCCTTGAGCTTGATGCTGCCGGCGGTCACCCGAAGCGACCGGTTGTCGAGCAACCCGGCAAGGGCGAGTGCGGTGATGCTTTTCCCGCAGCCTGACTCGCCGACCAACGCCAGCAATTCTCCCTCTACTATGGAAAACGAAATGTCGTCCACCAGTCTTGTCGGGCGGCTGCGATGAACGGCCTCTATGTGGAGGCCCGAAACCGACAATACGGCGGGCACATCGGCCATCTAGGCGGCTACACGCGTCAACTTGCGTTCGAGCTTCGACAACACATCGATCCCCTTGTCGGTCACCAACACGGTCTCGCTCACCGCCACGGTGAATTTGCCGTACTCGCGCAAGGTGATGGGCACGTGAAAGAACATGCCCGGCTCGAGCGGCACGTCGACGCCCCGGAACAGGCTCAGAATGTTCCCCTCGCCCCAATCCGGCGCGAATGCGATGCCGAGGCTATACCCGCTGCGCTTGCGGTAGCCCGCGGTCATGCCGTGCCGGTCGATGACCTGCTGCACGGCGTTGTGCACCTGCGCGCAGGTGACGCCGGGCTTCATGACGGCCAGGCCCGCCGCGAGCGCCTCATCGCAGACCGCATACATGTCCAGCGCCTTTTGCGGCACGTTGCCGACCGTCGCTGTGCGGAACAGCGCGGCATGATAGCGGTTTATGCAGGCCGCGCTTTCCAGGATCACGAGGTCGCCGGATTCGATTCTACGCCGCCGCCATGTCGAGTGCGGCACCCCCGAGCGCGGGCCAGAAGCTACGAACGGCTCCATGCCGACATACTCGGATCCCGCGGCTATCAGGCCGCCCATCAGCGCGGCGGCAACGTCGTTTTCCGTGTTGCCAGCGCGAACCGCGGCAAGCCCTTTGGCCATGCCGACGTCATTGGCGACCGCCGAAGCCTTCATCTGCGCAATCTCCAGCGGCGACTTCACGCGGCGCAGACTTTCGACCATGCCCGACGCGTCGACGAAAGCACCGCATGCAACGACCAGCCGGTCGTAGAGATTGACCGGTAGGAACCATCCGTTCCGGTCGATGCCAAGCCGCTTGTTCGCAAGGCCGCGTGCCGTCAGCTCGTCGGCCAGCGCATTGGCGGGCAGCTTGTCGTCGTCATAGCCGATGATCTCGTCGATATAGGTGTTTGAACGCGCGTTCATCGTCTCGAGCGTGCGGATCACCATGAAGCAATCCCCCGCGGCGGGAACGACGAGGCACTGGAACGTGTAATAGCCCGGCGTCTGCTGGCCGCTGAGGTAGAAGAGATTCTCCGGCCCGTTGACGAGCAAGGCATCGATGCCCGCCTTGCCCATTGCCGTGCGCAGCCGCGCTATACGCCAGTCGTATTCCGCTTTCGGGAACACGGCGTCGCCGCCGAGCTTGACCAGTTTCCGCAGTGGATCCAACTGTTTCCCTCCTATACTTGTACTTGCTGGATTTGCCCGTGGTTTCTTACCGGGCGGCGCTGCGCGGATCGAGAAGCCTGCGCAAACCGTCGCCCAGAAGATTCCCACCCACAACCGCGACGGCAAGAGTCATTCCGGGCAACAGTACCACCCATGGCGCTGCGAGGATCACGCCCCGCCCCTCAGCGATGACGTTGCCCCAGGTGGGAATTTCGGGCGGCGTGCCCGCGCCGAGAAACCCGAGCACCGCCTCATTCAGCATGGCCGAGGCAAACACGTGACTCGCCTGCACGATCAGCACCGGCATCACGTTCGGCACGATGTGCAGGGTCAACGTGCGCACCGTCGATGTGCCAAGCACATGGGCCGCTTCCACGAAGGATTGATCGCGCACGGTCACGACCGACGCGCGCACGAGGCGCGCCGTGCGCGGTATTTCCGGCACGACAAGCGCCACGACCACGGTTTCGACGCTGGGGTAGCTGATCGCCATCAATGCGATCGCGAGAAGCACGCTGGGGATCGCCATGATTCCGTCGAGCACCGCCGATATGGGCGCCTCAAGCCGCCGCAGGAAGCCGGCGCCCAGCCCGATCACGCCCCCAACCATGCTTGAGATCAACGCCACGGCGACGCCGATGCCGAGCGACCGCCTGCCACCCTCAAGCACGCGCACGAATACGTCACGCCCCAGCCCGTCCGTCCCGAAGGGATGACTTGCCGAGGGCGGCAAAAGCCGGTTGCCGGTATCGATCCTGAGCGGATCGAGATTGAGCGCCCAGGCGCCCAACAGGATCACGATCATGGGCAGAAGGATCGCGACGCCGACACGAACCTGCACCGGCGTGTAACGGAGCGATATCCAACCCCTCGCCGCCATCGAAATCGCGCTCATTTCAGCCGGACGCGCGGATCGATCCAGCCATAGGTCAAATCCACGGACAGATTTATCGCCAAGTATGCGACCGAAAAGAGCAGCGTCGCCGCCTGGATGACGGGATAGTCGCGGTTGAGGATGGCGTTGACGACGAGCCGCCCGACGCCGGGGATGGCGAAGACGCTCTCCGTCACCACAACGCCGCCGATCAGCAGCGTCAGGCCGATGCCGATCGCCGTGACCATGGGGATCGCGGCGTTGCGCAGCACATGGCGGAAGAGAATGGCCGGAAGCCGCAAGCCCTTGGCGAAAGCGGTGCGAATGAAATCCGCGTGCAGAACCTCGATGGCCGCCGCGCGGGTGACGCGGGTAATCAGTGCCGAATAGGAAAGCGCCAGCGTCACCGACGGCAGCACCAGCCCCTCGAGGAACGGAACCCAGCCCATGGATAGCGGCCGATAGCCCTGGGCTGGAAACCAGTTCACGTTGATCGCGAAAACCAGAATGAAGAAATAACCCAGGACGAACACCGGGATGGCGAAACCGCAGATCGTGAACATCACGATCGCATGGTCGAGAAACTTGTTCTCGTGCCAAGCCGCGAGAATGCCCAGGGGCGCGGAAATTAAGACGGTGAGGAGAATCGTCGAGACAGTCAGGGCCAGTGTGGGTTCAAGACGTTGCCCGATCAGCTCCAGCACCGGCCGGTTGGAGAAGACGGAAACACCCAGATCGCCGCGCAGCAGATTGCCCGCCCAGATAAAGAACTGCTCGGCCAAGGAACGGTCGAAGCCGAGCTTCTGCCGGATTGCATCGATCTGCTGCGAACTGGCCTGGTCGCCGGCGATGATCGCCGCGGGATCGCCGGGCGCCAAGTGGATGAGCCCGAACGTCGCCAGCGCCACCACCAAAAGTATCGGGATGGTGGCTAGCAGGCGACGAACGGTATAGACAAACACTTTCGGTCCGCAGTGCCCCGCCCGCGACTATTTCTTTTCGACGTTCCACAGGAAGGGCACCGGCGACGGGATGATGCCCGAGACCGAAGTCCGGTAAGCCGTGGGCGTCGTGAACTGTCCGATCGGCACATGCGTCACGAACTCGAATCCCCGTTTCTGAATATTATCGGCGGCGGCCTTCTGCAGTTGTGGCGTGGGCGCCTTGGCCCAGACTTCTTTTAGCGTTTCGATCGAGGCGTCATCCGGCCACCCGAACCAGGCTTTTTCGCCGGTCGCGCGCAGAGGCGTGTTCAGCAGCGGCGACATGATGTCGACGCCGAGCGACCAAGTGTGGAAGATGCTCCAGCCCCCGCGTTCGGGCGGCTCCTTCGATGCGCGCACGGTCAACAGCGTGCTCCAATCCATCGCGCGGACCTGAACGTTGGCGCCGATCTGACGAAGATTCTGCGCCGTGATCAGAGCCATCTGATGCACGAACGGCTGGTCGGTCGGATCGAGAACGACGATCGGCCGGCCGTCATAGCCGCTTTCCTTGAGCAGCGCCCTTGCCTTCTCGTAGTCGGGCTTCACCAGCATGTCACCCGGCGCTTTGCCTTCGGTCGGCGTGCCGCAGGTGAAGAAGGACGGGCAGACCCGCCAGTACTCCTTTGCGCCGGCGACCGCCTGCATATAGGCCTGCTGGTCGACCATGTAGAGAAGCGCCTGGCGCGCCTTCTCGTTGTTGAAGGGCGGGTACATGTGGTTCGGACGCAGGCTCGCCATGCTGCCAATGGGATCAAGCGTGGTGACTTTGACGTTTTGCGCGCGCGCCAGCGTGGGGATGATGTCCGGCGGCGGCACCTCGAACCAGTCGACCTCGCCGCTGATGAGTGCGGCGACCGCGCCGTTCGGGTCGGGCATGTAGAGCCATTCGACCCGGTCGACCTTCACGACCTTTCCGCCGGAGGCGAGGTTCGCGGGCTCCGTCCGCGGCTTGTAGGCGGCGAATTTCTCGTACACCGCCTTGCTGCCGGGTACCCAGGATTCCTTGACGAAACGGAACGGCCCGGAGCCGATCACCTCGGTGATCTGCTGGTTGGGATCGGTCAGAGCCTCCTTTTCCCGCATGATGAACGGGGTGTTCGAAATTCGCGCGAGCGAATCCAGAACGAAACCATAGGGCTCTTTCAGCTGGATGGTGAACGTGCGGTCGTTCACTACCGCCATCGACGCCACCGACTGCATCATTTTCTGGCCGGTCGTGTCGCGCGCCGCCCAGCGCTTGATCGAGGCGACGCAGTCGGCGGAGCGGACCGGCGTCATGTCGTGGAACAGCAGGCCTTCGCGCAGGTTGAATGTATAAAGCAGCCCATCGGGACTTACCGTCCAGGTATCCACCATCTGCGGCTGCGGCTTGAAATTGGCGTCGACCGCGAACAGCGTGTCGTAAACCATGTAGCCGTGATTGCGCGTGATATTCCCGGTGGTCCAGATCGGATCAAGAATCTTCAAATCGCCGTCCGGAATGTAGCGAAGAACTTTCTGCGCGTTGGCGGGCGGCATCCCTCCGAGAAGCAGCACCATTGCAAGCGCGAAAGCCGCTGCCAGCATCTTGTTCAACTGCTGCCTAAACATTCTCCGCTCCCTGCTTAGTTTACAGACATTCGAGCTTGAACTGACAATTTCGCTCACATAGTCTGAATACAGATGATATACCACTTTTCAACATTCGTGCCAAGCATCGAGGAACCGCCGTCATGCTCATTGTGAGGCTGGGCGATATCAAATACCGGCTGGAGCGGAACTGGGCACAAATGCCCGACGGGACTCAACTGCAATTCGTGAGCGAAGTGGCCTGCGGCCCCGACGGCCGCGTCCATCTGGTGCAACGCAGCGACCCGCCGGTGTGGAGTTTTCTACCCGACGGAAAATTGCAACGCAGCTTCGGCACCGGCATCGTCGATGACGCGCACGGTATCTCCGTCACCAGGGCCGGCGATATCCTGGTTGTCGATCGCGACCATCATTTCATCCAGGTCTTCGATCGGGATGGAAATCCCAAGCGCAAAATCGGCCATCCCGACAATCCGAATTGGCAGAAGCCTTTCAATCATCCCACCGACGTGACCGAGGGCCCCGATGGCTCGCTTTGGGTCGTCGACGGTTATGCCAACGCGTGCTTTCACAAGTTTTCGGCCGACGGCGTTTATCAGCAAACCTGGGGCAAGCCCGGCAAGGCGACTGGGTGTTTTTGCACGCCGCACGGCGTGCTGGTCGACAGCCGCGGGCGCGTGCTGGTCGCCGATCAGGACAACGACCGCATCCAGGTGTTCGATTATGATGGGCGTTATCTGGATCAATGGACCGGGTTCTATCACCCCATGGATTTGGCGGCCCTGCCCGATGGCAGCATTCTGGTCACCGATGAAACCCCGAAACTCAGCCGGCTGTCGTTGGATGGGGAGGTTCTGGGCGCGTGCCGCCCTGCCCGCTATGTCGGGCACGGGATTTCCGTCGATCCCTCGGGCCGTGTCTTCATCGCAGAATCCGCGCCGGTAAATGCTCTCGCCGTGATGATTCCACTTTAGGTCATGAACTCATATAAAGGGATTCACAAACTTGGCGAAAGGTGATTCAAGCTTCTCGAGGAGGAGCGAAAATGGCCCCACGCCGTTACGAGATCACGGATTTCGAATGGTCGGTCATAGCGCCATTGTTGCCGAACACGCCGCGCGGCGTGCCGCGCGCCGACGACCAGCGGGTGCTCAACGGCATCTACTGGCGGCTGCGGACCGGCTCGCCCTGGGCCGACATCCCGGAGCGCTACGGTTCGGCGACGACGTGCTTCAACCGGTTCGTCCGCTGGCGCAAGATCGGCGTCTGGGATCGGCTGTTTGCGGCGGTTTCGCGGGCTTACGAGGGCGGGCTTCAGATGGTCGATTCCTCGTCGATCCGCGTTCATCAGCACGCCGCCAACGTCAAGAAGGGGGTCCGCAAGCCGCCGGCGCCGCCCTTGGGGACGGAGCTCACGCCCGCTGCATGGGGCGCTCCCGGGGCGGGCTGACGACCAAGATCCACGCCCTCGTCGATGCCAACGGCCTGCCGATCGCCGTCAAGCTCGGCGAAGGCCAGGCCCATGACGGCAAGAGCGCCGCCGACATGCTCGACGGTCCCGGCGACGGTCAAATCCTGCTTTCCGATCGCGCCGATGACAGCGACGCGCTCCGCGCCACGCTGCAGGCGCGCGCCGCCTGGGCCAACATCAAACCCATGCCCAACCGCAAGAACATCCCCGCCTTCAGCACCTTCCTCTACCGGTATCGCAGCCTGGTCGAGCGCTTCTTCAACAAGCTCAAGCACTTCCGGGCCATCGCCACGCGCTACGAGAAGCACGACGACAACCATCTCGCCCTCATCAAGCTCGCCGCGTCACGAATCTGGATGCGCGCTTATGAGTCCGTGACCTAGTGGGTTATAGCAAGCCCTTCTGGAGATGATCGGATGCCCCGCATAGTTCGTACCGCCGTCGGTCAACTTGGGCCGGTCCTTAAGACGGATTCGAAGGAGTCGGTTGTCGCCCGGCTCATCACGTTGTTGCGTCAGGCAAAGGACTTCGGCGCGGATTTGATCGTCTTTCCCGAAATGGCGCTCACGACGTTTTTTCCGCGCTGGGTTCTGGAGGATCCCGATCAGGCCGATGCCTATTGCGAAGCCACCATGCCCGGACCGCAGACCAAGCCCCTATTCGATGAAGCCGTGCGCTTGGGCGTCGGCTTTTATCTGGGCTACGCGGAGCTAACCAAAGAGGCGGGCATCAAGCAGCGATTCAACACGTCGATCCTGGTGGATGGCAAAGGCAAAATTGTCGGCAAGTACCGCAAGGTCCATATTTGCGGCATGCCGAAGGTCGACCCGAATGGATGCGAAGCCAACTTCGAGAAGGTCTATTTCGCGGACGGCAACCTGGGGTTCCCGGTATTCCGCGCGTTCGACGGCATTTTCGGCATGTGCATCTGCAACGACCGGCGCTGGCCGGAGGTGTATCGCGTGATGACGCTCCGCGGCGCCGAAATGGTGATGGTCGGCTACAACACGGGCGCGACGAGGCGCATCATGGTCGGCAACACGCGCGTTCTGGAACCGACGCACCTGCCGCCCTTCCACAACCATTTGGTCATGCAATCCGGCGCCTACCAGAACGGCATCTGGGTCGTCGGTTCGGCCAAGGCGGGCCTGGAAGACGGCCAGGAGATGCTGGGTGGCAGCTGCATCATCTCGCCGATGGGCGAGATCGTCGCCATGGCGCGCACGATCGCCGACGAGGTCGTCGTGGCGGACTGCGACCTGGACGCCGGCAAATACAACCAGCGCAGCATCTTCGATTTCGACACCGAGCGGCGGATCGCTGATTACGCCCTTATCACCCAGCAGAAGGGGATCATCCCTCCTCCATGAACGACGATGCCCCCGCGGCCGAGCTTTACCGCGAATTCATGCGCGCGCCGCTCGGTCCATACAGCCCGGCACTGCGGGAGCTTCTCCTCGAATTCAGAAGCACGCCGACGGCCGGCAAGATCGCGCTGTTTTGCGTCGCGCCGGGGCGGCGCTGGGTGCTGGTGCGGTTGCCGGGCCGGCGCGGGACAATGCCGGCCGCGATCGACGACACCGACGTGACCAGCATCGCCGACGGCGAGCGGCGCGCCTTTTCCATCCGCTGGCGTGAACGTTTTCACAGCGTCCCCGATGCGCATGCTTCCTGAGCGAACCATCGCGGGATATGCGGATCGTATCAGCGTGCGTCCGGGCGAGACCCTCGCGTTCCACGCCAGCTGCGAGCCGGGCGCGGTCACGTTCAGCGCCCGCCTGGTACGGCTGTATTCGGTCGACGACAGGCCGGATGGCCCGGGCATAGAGGCGGTCCCTGTCACATCGTCGATCGATGGCACCTACCCCGCGCGTCAGCAGGCGATCAACGCGGGGTCTTATGCCCAAGCCGCCTTGCGGCGCGTGGGCATCCGCCCCGAACGCATCAGGGTGCGGCTGCGCATCATGCCCACCACGCCCGAGAAACCGCGCCAGGCCCTGATCGAGCTGGCATGTGGGGACTCCAATACCGTCGCCTGCACCATGATCGACGGAGCGATCGCCGTCTCGATACGCTCGAATGGCCTGACGCGTGATATGCGCACCATGCTGCGGCCAAGGAAAGGGTTTTGGTATTCGCTGGATTGGGAATTGACTCTAGACGGCACGAACAGGATCACGTGCGAACCGTTGCACGGCCAGCCGGTTTCGGCCGATCGAGGCAGCGTTGACCTGAAATCGGGGTTGGCCCTGGGCGTGCCGCAATCCGTCACCTTGGCCGCGGCTCGTAAGCCTGGCGCCCAGACATGCGATCATTTCAATGGCCGGATCGAGGCGCCGGAAATCCGCGCCGGAGATGCCATGTGGGCGTCCTGGGATTTTTCCCGGGGCATCGATTCCGAGATTATCGAAGATGCCAGCGGCAATGCCTGCCACGGCCGCGTTTTCAACATGCCGACCCGCGCGGTGACGGGCTCGGCGTGGCGCGGCCAGGCGCAGGATTGGCGCGCCAGTCCGCAATTCTATAGCGCGATCCATTTTCATGAGGACGATCTTGCCGATGCCGACTGGGAATCCGATTTCAGCTTCCGCGTCCCGGACGACCTTCAAAGCGGCGTCTATGCCGCCGAGTTGTCGCATGGTCCCATACCGGAGCATGTCGTCTTCTTTGTGCGCCCTGCCCGGCCGTCATCCGACACGGTGTTCCTGTCGTCCTCCGCCACATACCAGGCTTATGCCAATTACGACGTGATGAACCGCAGCCGCTTCTTCGAGGCATCGCATGGCGGCTTGGCTGAGCTCTGCGCCGCCGATCTCTATTTCGCGCGCCATCCCGAACTGGGCCACTCGACCTATTCATCCCATGCCGACGGCTCTGGGGTGTGTTTTTCCAGCCGATTGCGGCCCGACCTTACGATGCGCCCCAACGGACCGCTCTGGGCGTTCGGCGGCGATGGGTACATCCTTTCCTGGCTGCGGAAAATGAACCTTCCGGTGGACATCACGACCGACGAGGATCTCGACCGGGAAGGCGCTGATGCGCTGAGCGGGTACCGGGTATTGGTTTGCGGATGCCATCCGGAATACGTCACGGGCCGCATGCTGGACGCGATCGAGGCGTTTCTTCGGCTCGGCGGTCGGCTGATGTATCTCGGCGGCAACGGCTTCTACTGGCGCTGCGCCTATCACCCTGCCGCGCCGCATGTTCTGGAGGTGCGACGCGCCGAGGACGGCACGCGCGCCTGGGTCTCGCGTCCCGGCGAATATTACATGGCCGGCACCGGCGAGTATGGCGGGATGTGGCGCCGGAATGGACGCCCTCCCAACGCGCTTGTCGGCGTTGGCTTTACCGCCCAGGGTTTCGGACTCGGCCGGCCCTATCGGCGCACGCCCGATGGCCGCGGACCGCGCGCCAAATTCATCTTCGACGGCGTGGAGTCCGAAATCTTCGGCAACTTTGGATTTGCCGGTGGCGGCGCGGCGGGGCAGGAAATCGACCGATTCGATCCCGGCTGCGGCTCACCGGCGCACGCGCTCGTGGTCGCCACGGCCGACGGGTTCGACGACGGCATGCTGCTGTGCAAGGAAGAGCTGGGCGCCACGCAGCCTTGCATCGCCGGCGGCATGCATCCGGATATCCGCGCCGATATGACGTTCTTCGAAACGGGACATGGCGGCGCCGTTTTTTCGGTCGGCTCGATCTCCTGGGCATCCAGCCTGATGGTTAAGGGCGGGGACAACGACGTGGCGCGCATAACCGGGAACGTTATCCGGCGATTCCGCGATTCAACTCCATTTTCCGTGGAGAACTAATGCCCACATCAAACCAATCCGCACGGCGTCTGGGCGGGCAGTTCACGCCGCCGTTGCGGACCGATGCAATCCCGCAGCTTGCCGACAATGCGCATGAACAGTTGCTGTCGATGATCCACCGGCGCGAACTGCAATCCGGCGAGGCCATCCGCGAACGGCAGCTAGCGGAGCATTTCGGCATTTCACGCACGCCCTTGCGAGAGGCGCTGAGGCGGCTCGAGGGCGAGCGCTGGCTCAAGCGCGACCTGAACGGACGGCTCGTGGTCGGCTCGATGTCAGTCAGGGACGCCATCGAGGTGCTCGACGTACGCATGGTTCTCGAGCCGCAATGCGTGCGGCTGGCGACATCGCGAATGCAGCAAGCGCAAATCGACCGCCTGCGCCAGCGGCTCGTCAGCCTGCGCAAGCGCGGCCACATCACCCAGGAAGCCGACGGGAAGCTGGACGACGACCTGCACAACACGATCGCCATGGCGGGCGGCAACGCGATGATGGCAGCGATCATCGCGAATCTGCGCCTTAGAACGCGGATGTTCTCGATCGTCCGGCTGCCGCAACGCGCGATCCCGGTATGCGACGAGCATTTGCGCATCATCGACGCCATCGACGCGCGGGATCCGGAGGCCGCCGCCAAGGCGATGCACGCCCATATTGGCGGCGTCAAGGACGCGGTGGTCGCCGCCTTGATCGACAGCGATCCGCCCGCGTTGCTGCCATTTCGCAACAAGTGACGCATCCCTCGAGGCGCCGATGGATTGCTTCCTGATCGAGCCGATTCATCCCGTGGGGATCGAGGCGATACGGCGGCAGGGAATCGCGGTTCGCCGCAGCAGCGCGCCGAACCTGGCGACGGTCGCCGCCGAAATCGGCGGTGCCGATATCGTGGTGACGCGCGGAACGGGCATCAATGCGGCGGCGATCGACGCTGCCGCGCGCCTGGGGCTGATCTGCCATCACGGCGTCGGCCTCAATGCGGTGGACGTGGCCCATGCGACGGCACGCTCCATTCCCGTTACCTATACGCCTGACGCCAATATCCAATCCGTCGCCGAGCAGGCAATCCTTCTGATGCTGGCGGTCGCGCGCCGTGTCGTTTCCGCCGATAAGGCGATGCGCGCGGGAGATTACGACTTCAAATACAGAAACCTCGGCATGGAGATGGCCGGCAAGACTTTGGGGATCGTCGGCTTTGGGCGAACCGGCCGCGCGGTTGCGAAAATCGCCGCAGCCGGTCTCGGCATGCGCATCGCCGTTTATACACGCAATCCCTCCGCGAACGCCGCTACGGCTTCCTATCGATGGTGCGCGACGTTGCACGAGCTGCTTGCCGAAAGCGACGTGATATCGATCCATGCTCCGCTGACCGAGACGACACGGAACATGATCGCCGCCGCGGAGCTGGCGGCCATGCGGCCGCATGCGATCCTGGTCAATGTCTCGCGCGGCGGAGTCGTCGATGAAAGCGCGCTCGATTCGGCTCTGCGGAACGCGACGATCGCGGGCGCCGGCATCGACGTGTTCACCAGCGAGAAGGCCGGCAGTCGCCCGAGCTTCGCGGACCTGGACAATGTCGTGCTGTCCCCACATTTGGGCGGTGTGACGACCGAATCCATGGTCCGGATCGCCAACCAAATCGCCGATCAGATATCGAGCGCCGTCAAAGGCGTGCATCCCGCCAATCTGGTCAACCCGGAAATATGGCCCAAACGCCGCATGCTGAACGCGCCCTAGGACCGTATGCAGCTTTCCTGCGTTGGAAATCTCCGACGCGGCCGAACACCCAGGATCGTTGCCGACGCACGCTAACCCAAGGAGAGACTTGATGACCGAGCTGAAGATCATTCCCAACCCAGGCAAGCACAACCCGCCAAACGAGGTGCTGTCCTACGGCATTCGCGCGGACAACGTCCTGTGGCTTGCGGGGCAGACATCGCGGAACATGGACACTGGAGAGGCAGTGAAGGGCGACATCGAGCTTCAAACCAACAAGGCAATCGACAACATCGAGGCCGTGCTGAAGACCCAAGGGGTGGGGCTCGATCGCGTTGTGCGCTGCACGGTGTTTGTTACCAGTTCGGCGGACCTGGAAGGCATGAACAAGGTCTACGCACAGCGTTTCAAGGAGCCGCGCCCTGCCCGGTCCGCCTACATCGTGTCCGGGATGGCCAATCCCGCTTATCGCGTCGAAATAGACGCCGTCGCGATCCATGGCAAGGGTCCGGCCACCAAGTAATCCTATGACCCAACAGCCCAAGACCCCCCCCGCGAGAGCGTCGAGCTTCGTCCGCAAGGACCGCCTGTGGCAACGCCATATGGACATGGCGCGGTTGGGGGCGACGGCCAAGGGCGGGGTCAACCGCCAGGCCCTCAGCGCGGAGGACACCGCGGCACGCGCCTTGCTAACGGGTTGGGCGCGCCGCAGGGGCTTTTCCGTGTTCGGTGACGCAATTGGCAATCTTTTCGTGGTGCGGGAGGGGCGTAACACTACCTTGCCGCCCGTGCTCTGCGGCTCCCATCTCGACACCCAGCCGACCGGCGGAAAGTTCGACGGTGCCTACGGAGTGCTGGCGGCGCTCGAAGTGCTGGAAGCCTTGGACGACGGGGCTATTCCTACTCAACGTTCGGTCGTCGCCGTGGCGTGGACGAACGAGGAAGGAAACCGGTTTCAACCCGGGTGCATGGGTTCGGGCACCTGGGCCGGTGTTTACAGTCTCGAGGACATGCTGAAGAGGCAGGATCCTGGCGGCATTAGCGTGTGCGATGCGCTGGCCTGCGTGCAGCGGGATGCGCCGGCGGAGATCAGGTCCAGTGTAGGCTTCCCGATCGCGGGGTACGTCGAGGCACATATAGAACAGGGACCGATCCTTGAAAACACCGGCAATGAGATCGGCGTCGTAAACCTCATCCAGGGGATGCGACGCTATATAGTTAAGGTCGTTGGTGAGGAGAGTCATTCCGGGACCACGCCCCACGCCGTACGCAAAGACGCGATGAAGGCTGCGGCCGCAATCGTCCTTGCCCTGGATGAGGGATTGCGTGATCCGGCAGACATCGTTCGCTACACGGTGGGACGCTTCGAGGTTTATCCCGCCTCGCCATCCACTGTTCCAGGGCGAGTCCAATTCATCATCGACCTTCGCCATCCCGGCGCGGAAACGCTTGCCCGATTGGATCAGCAGATAATCGAAACCTGCCATCGCGAAGCCGGCAAGCGCGGATGCACGGCCGACGTCGACAACTATGTCGCCGTGAAGCCCCAGCCGCTTGCCGCCACAATCGCCGAACTGGTCAGTCGGCATGCATCCGGCAACGGACTGAAGCACATGACAATGATTTCAGGCGCCGGTCACGACGCCATGCATATCGCCAAAGTGGCTCCCGCGGGAATGATATTCATTCCTTGCCTCCGCGGGATAAGCCACAACGAGGCGGAGTCTGCAACGCCAGAAGACATTGCGAACGGAGCATATGTGCTGGCCGATGTAGTGGCAGAAATGGCGTCCAACTGAACGAAATAGCTATTTACGGTCGACACGCCCAGCGTTGACTATAGGATCGCCTCGGATCCGGTCCCAGAAGAGAAGTCGTCATGAAAAAGCCTCAATACCTTTATTTCATGCTCGAAGAGTATCAGCAGCGCCTGGATGCCCTGCGCGCCCGGATGGCGAAGAAGGGCGTCGATGCGATGCTCGTCTTCACGCCCGAGAACCTCTACTACCTCACCGGCTTCGATACGCTGGGATACCTCGTCTACAACGTCTTGATCGTGCCGATGGAGAAGGACCTCGTCTTCATCACCCGCGGGTCCGAGGCCGCCGCCGTCGACCTCAATTCAATCGTCGCGGACAGCCGCCCCTGGCACGACAGCGAAGACTGGATCGCCAAGACCAAGGACACCCTCGTGGACCTGGGCCTGCAGAACAAGCGCATCGGCGTCGAGTACGACTCGCTCTGCGCGCTGATCAGCGACTATTTCCGCCTCAAGGACGCCCTTCCCCAAGCGACCTTCTCCGACTGCTCGGGCCTGGTCGAGCAGGGGCGCGTGATCAAGTCGCCGCAGGAGATCGCCTACATGCGCGAGGCGGCAGACATCACGCTCGCCTCCATCGAGGCCGGCGTGAAAGCGTGCCGGGTGGGTGCTACCGAGAACGACGTGGCCGCCGAGATGTACCGGGTCCAGATCCAGGCCGGCAGCGAGTGGGCCGGATACCCGATGTTCATCAAGGCGGGACACCGCACCCTCATCGGCCACGCCCACTGGGACCGGAAGCGGCTCGAGGCGGGCGAGATCCTCGACATTGAGGCCGTGGCCTGCGTGCGCCGCTACCACGCCTCGAAGTGGGCGCAAGTGTCTCTCGGCGAGCCCAGCAGGGCCGAGCTCAGGGCGATGGAGGCGGCGGTGGCAGCCGCCAAAGCGGGCCGGGACGTCATCAAGGCCGGCGTGACGAGCGCGGAGGTGTTCAACGCGATCCGCGAGACCGCCGAATCCTACGGGCTCGGCAAGGAGCCGGACCAGCGGGTCGGCTATTCGATCGGCATCGCCTTCCCGCCGGACTGGGGCGAGGGCCACATCATCAGCATCAAGAGCAGCGAAGAGCGGCCACTCCAGGCCGGCATGACCTTCCATATGACGGGCACGCACGCGATCCACTGGCCCGGCACCAAGAACCCCATGCATGCGCGGTGCAGCGACACGATCCTGGTGACCGAGACCGGCTGCGAGACGCTGACGGATGGGATCGAACGGAAGCTGTTCGTGGCGTAACGCCCGGCGGCCAGTCTCACCAGGACCGGCGGCAGCGCAGCCGCGGGCGGGGGCTAATCAGATTGAGCACTGAGTCGGCGGAACGGAAGGCGCCGTTACCGGTGAACCGTTCATCATATGACTAAGCCTATGGAGTCGTCCGTGAAGAATCCCCAGCGGACGATTTTTAGGTAATTGCTCACCTGTCCATGCTCAAAAGTCCATTCGGTGCGGGAATTGGTGTCAATTCGCTTCCAACCGTGACCCCCTTTTCGCGTCCAATCGCGACCCCTCTGGGAGTGATCGATTGGGCTTATCCACGTAGTGCATAGGAGGGACCCGCGGCCGACGCCGCGCGTTCCATTGCGCAGGCGGCGGCGGCCGCGGGAGGGGCCTGTGCACCCACGTGGGTAAGCCCGGGAGGGGGTCTGGGGGAGGGTTTTGTCAGCTGCGGTTTTTGAAGCGCCAGCTGGTGTTGCCGGTCTCGATGATGTCGCAGTGGTGGGTCAGGCGGTCGAGCATGGCGGTGGTCATCTTGGCCGACTTCCAGGCCGACAACGCGGCGGCGTTCCCGGCGCTGCCGCCCGGCATGGCGGAACGCATCTACGCGCCCGGCGAGCGGCACGTGCTCACCGACGCCAAGGGCAACGCTTCCCCGCAAACCGTGCCCTGGCCGCCGGGCGATGCGATCCTCGCCAAGCTCGCGGCCCTGCGCGCCGCGCGTCAGGCGCGCGAGACGCCGCCACCGCCGCCACCCCGCGTTCCAGCGTTGACCCTCGAGGGTCTTGCCGCCGCGTTGCGCGCCAAAGGCCTGCTGACGGCGGCGGAGATCGAGGCCGCTAAATCATGAGGTGAACCATGCGTGCCTGTCTCCCGATCGCCGCCGCTCTGGCGGCGTTTTCGTATGTAGCGTCCGCGGCCGGCGCTCGGCCCGCGACGGCGTCTCCCTCGATTTGCGACCGGCGCGACGCGCTCGTCGCGTACCTCGCGTCAAACCACGGCGAGCGCCACGTTGCCGCCGAGATCGATGGCGAGGGGTTGCTCGTCGAGCTCTTCGTCGCCGATGGCGGGTCGCGCGGTTTGGACGCGCCAGCGGCCATGGGCGGGAGCTGGTCGATCCTGCTGACCCGGCCGAACGGCACGAGCTACATGGTGGCCGCCGGCCAGGGATGGGAGTTCTTCCGCCTGACCCCTGGGAGGGACGTATGACGCAAGACGAAATCCGCGACGTCGTCCGCCAGGCGGTGCGCGACACCCTGATCGAGCTCGGCGTCGACACCAGCGACAACCAGGCCATGCTCGCCATGCAGCAGGACTTCGCCTTCCTGCGCCAGCAGCGCCTCATGGCCGAACTCATCGGCCGCCAGACCCGGATCGCGCTGAT
>CAZIVY010000554.1:0-2677 GCA_964542505.1 uncultured Rhodospirillaceae bacterium | reverse complement strand
GGGCCGCGATTCCGCCGCGCTGAAAAGATGCGTCCCGCAGGTCGGGCAAAACTTGCGGTGCATGACGTTGCCGCTGTCGGCGATGGCGCGGTAGTCGCCAAGCCTGCCCTCGATGGTCACCGCGTCGGTCTTGAAGCAGGCGTTGACCGTCGCGCTGCCGGCGCCGATGTACTGGCAGACCCGGCACCAGCAGGTTCGGGTCACGATCGGCGGCGACGCGGCCCGGTAGCGCACCGCCTTGCACAAGCATCCGCCGGTAATCGTCATTCGGTCCTCCTCGTCAAGGCTTCAACCGGTTCGTGGCCCGCCGTCCGAAGCCGAATGCAACAACGGGGGATGGCGGACAGGGTGTCCGTCGAACAGCCGTCCTACAACGTCCGCATTATCGCTACCCACCAACCCAGGCTCATGGAAATCAGCCATTTCCGTCCAGTGCTGTCCGCCACAGTCCTGTAAAATCCGAGATCAAGTGGTGGGTAGGGTGGTGGGTAGAGATTGTACCCACCAGCACAGGAAGGTGCCATGAGGGGACAGACCGGTCAATTGACGTCACTCGCGGTGGCGCGGGCGAAGGCCCCTGGAATGTACCCGGACGGCAGCGGGCTTTACCTACAGATCGCGCCATCGGGCGCGCGCTCCTGGATCTTCCGCTATCAGTTCACCGGCCGGCGGCGTTACATGGGTCTAGGCGCGGCTGCCGCCGTAAGCCTTGCCGACGCCCGCAGGAAGGCCCAGGAAGCGCGCAAGGCGTTGGCTGATGGCAAGGACCCCATCGCGGCGCGGCGCGAGTCGGCAGCCGCCAGGGCGGCGGCGGCGGCCAAGTCGATGACGTTTGAGGCGTGCGCCGCCGCCTACATCGCCTCGCACAAGGACGGCTGGCGCAACGCCAAGCATGCTGCACAATGGACCGCCGCCTTGGCGGCCTACGCCTACCCCGTGCTCGGCAAGCTGCCGGTGCGCGACATTGAGACCGCGCACGTCATGCGTGTGCTGGAACCGATCTGGAAGGCCAAAACCGAGACCGCCGCGCGGGCGCGCGGGCGGATCGAACGTGCTCGACCGCTGACGGTCGGCGCGTAGGATACGCTACCGGCGCAACAGGCAATCGGGCGTAGCCGCCAAGATCGTTCAGCGGACGCAAGGGAAACGTCGCGGGTGCGGCCGTGTGAGGGCGCCTTAGGCCGGCGGAAAAATTGCCGGTGCTTTAATTCGCCATTAACCACTAGCGGTTACTGCTCGTCATAGGCAAGGCAGGCGAGGTGTTGGATCGACGGCCATATCTGCCGGAGTATTCGATGATTGCTACACCTGCTTCGATTCCAAGGAACCTCGCATGGTTTGCGGCGGCGATCGCCCTGATCGCACTTCTCGCCCATAGCCCGGCGCGCGCCGAGATCACCCTGACTTTCGGCGTCTACACCTCCGACAAGCCATCCGCGATGGTCGAACAGATCCGCCCGACCTTGAACGTCCTCGAACGCGACCTCACCGGATCGCTCAAGCAGCCGGTTCGAATCACCATGCAGGTGTTCCGTTCCTATGACGAAGGCGTAGCCGCGTTGATCGCAAAGCAGGTCGATTTCATGCGCGTCGGCCCCGCTTCCTACGTGTTGGCAAAGAAGCAGGATGCCGGAGTTCGCATTCTCGCGGTCGAGGTGAACAATGGCGCCACCAGCTTCAATGGCGTCATTTGCGTTCGCGCCGCCAGCTCGATCATGACCCTCGCGAATCTGAAGGGAAAGAGTTTCGCCTTCGGGAGCAAGAACTCGACACTGGGCCGCTATATCGCGCAACGCATGCTCCTCGAAGCGGGCATCCGCGCCAGCGACCTCGCGCGCTTCGACTATCTCGACCGGCACGACCGGGTCGGCGCCGCGGTCGGAGCGGGCCAGTACGATGCCGGAGCGCTTGAGGAAACGACTTTCAAGAAGCTCGTGGCCGAGGGTGTTCCGATCCGCGCCCTTGCAAGCTTCCCGAACACGACCCGCCCCTGGCCGGCGCGCGCCGGACTCGAGCCGCGCCTGTTCGACGCGCTGCGCCAAGCCCTCTTGCACATCGACGATCCACAGGCGCTCGAGCCGCTGCGTTTCGACGGCTTTGCCCTGCCTGACGAAGCCGCCTTCGAACAGACGCGCCAAGCGATCGAGGAAAACGACCGCTTCTTCACCGCCACGAACTGAAATGCGATTTGGGTTTCCGGCGTGATCGGGATTCGGGAGATGCGGTTCTCTCTAACGGCGCAACTCGTCGCCGCGCTGGCCGTTGTCGCGCTGGTGATCGGAATTGTCGGCGCCAGGATCGTGGTCAGGTTCGAGGGCGACCGCCTGGCGACCATGCTGACGGTCGAGATCGAGCAGCGCTTCCGGCTTTTCGCGCTCTCGCTCAAGGATGACGTGATCAGCGAGGACCTGCCGCGGCTCGAAACCAACTTCCGCGAGTTCGTGCAGATGGATGCCAGCTTGCTCAGCGTGCATTTGGCGAACGAGCAGAAGCGTTCGCTATTCACTTGGCGGCGCCCGCTGTCCGGCAATCCGTTGTCCAAGAATGGTTCCGATGAGATTCTGCGCCTGAGCATGCCGATCAGCCATGGCGGCGAGTTGTTCGGGGCCGTGAGCGCCGAATGGAGCATGGCCCCCATTCACGCGCTTATCTCCGAACGCATGGGCGTGCTCGCCAT
>CAZIVY010000553.1:0-3233 GCA_964542505.1 uncultured Rhodospirillaceae bacterium | reverse complement strand
GCTACGTCACCGGGCAGACCATTCACGTCAACGGCGGCGCCTATCTGGGGTAGGGGCAAGCGACATGGCGGACGAACTGGACAAGACGTTTCGCGCCCTCAAGCGCAAGCTGAAACCCTACGAGAAGAAGCTGAACGTCCTCACCGACCGCGCGGATCGCTACGAGCTTTGCGGCGGCGGCGATTTCGAGGTCGTGTCCCAGCGCACCGGCCGCGCGATCAAGAAAAAGAACGCCTATTTTGCCGGCATCATCGTTCGGCGCGGCCATGTCGGTTTCCATTTCATGGCGCCCTACATGAAAAAGGGATTCATGGCCGGTTTTTCCGCCGGCCTGCGCCGGCGCCTGAAAGGCAAGACGTGCTTCCATTTCAAGCGCGCCGCCGACTTGGATGCCGAGATCGACCGGCTGCTGAAGGCCGGATTTCGCCTGTACGGGGATGCCGGTTTGATATGACGCGGGGGCTCGGTATTTGGTATTCTGGAAGCAACAACGAACTTGGGAGGAAGAAGATGCGCAACTTCATGCTTGCCTTGACCGCGGTCCTGGCCATGCTTGGCGGCGACGCGAATGCGGCCGAAGTTCATGTGCTGGCCGGCGGCGCGGTGCAAGAGTCCGTCACCGAGCTGGCGCGTATGTTCGAGCGCGATAGCGGCCACAAGATCGTCGCCACCTTCGGCCCCATGGGCACCTTGCAGGAAAAGATCGCCGGCGGCGCCCGCGCCGATCTTCTGGTGATGACCGGGCCCGCCTTGAACGCGCTCGAGGGCAAGGGCACCGCGCTCGGCCAGCGCAAGGAACTGGGCCGCGTCGGCATCGGCGTCGCCGTGCGCGAGGGCGCGCCCAAGCCGGATATTTCCACGCCCGAGAAACTGCGCGCGGCGCTGCTGGCGGCGAAATCCATCACCTATGCCGACCCGGCGCGCGGCGCCACCAGCGGCATGCACTTCGCCGGCGTATTGGACAAGCTCGGGATCAAGGACGCGGTGGCGTCGAAGACCAAGCTCCAGGTCGGCGGCTTCGTCGTCGAGCTGGTGGCCAAGGGCGAGGTCGAAATGGGCATCCAGCAGATGAGCGAAATCGTGCCGGTCAAGGGCGTGACCCTGTTGGGGCCGCTGCCCGGCGATCTGCAGAGCATCACGCCCTATATCGCGGTGGTGCCGAAGAACGCGGCGGCGGGCGAGGCGGCGGCGCAATTGCTGGCCTTCATCACCTCCGACAAGGCGAGGCTGGCCCTGGCCCATGGCGGGCTGGAAGCGCCGAAATAAAGCTCTGCGTCACCCGCGATAGACGGGATCCGGCTGGGTGAAGAAGCTCAGAAGGATGTGGTAGACGAGCAAGTAGTTCTTCTGCTGGAAGCTCGCATGGGCTATTCCCGGCATGACGGCGAATTGCTTGTCGGGATTGGGCAGGCGCTTGAAGAACGCCAGCAGGTCGTCGAAGCCGGCGATGCCGTCATACTGCCCGCGCATGACCAGCGTCGGCATGGTGATGCGCGCCGGATCGACCACCGGCAGGCGCGAACACATGTCCACGTAGGTGCCGGTAGGCACCGATTGGTCGAGCGCCAGGATCGCGTCGGCGAAGGCGTCGATCACCTTGTCCTCGGCGGTGCCGGGGTGGTCGCGATCGAAGATGCTGCGCACGAACGCCTTGTCGATGGGCCGGCGGTTGACGGCCTGGAATTCCTTCAGCCTTTTGCGCCGCGCCTCCAGCGTCGGGCTGCCCTCGCCCGTCCACACCATGGCGTCCAGCGCCAGCCGCCCCACCAGTTCGGGGTGGCGCTCGGCGAACATCGCGGCCCTGAGCGCGCCGGACGAAATGCCGTAAACCAGCAGCGGCTTGGCGCCCCGCAAGGCCCGAATACAGGTGGCGGCGGCGAATAGATCGTCCGCTCCTTGGGCGATCGGGGCGTTGTTGTCGCGGTGCTTGTCGGATCGCCCATAGCCTTCCATGTCCACGCACCAGGTATTGAAGCCCCGGCGGGCGAACCAGTCCATCACCGAGGAATCGGGCCGCCCCGGAACCCGCAGATCGAAAGTCGGCTGCGAGGCCATGGACGAGCCATGCACGAACAGCACGATGCCGGCGGCCTTGTCCGCGTCGCCCACGCACTTTTCCCACAGGAAGAGCTTTACCTCGCCCTTCCGCGTCCAATGCTCCGTGCCCTTGACCGGCAATTCGGCCTGGCGCGCGGCTTCTCTCATCCGGTGGCCTCCTCGGAAACGCGCTTGCCCCGTTGCCGCAACGCCGGCAGAAGCAGCGACAGCACCAGCATCCCCCACAGCACGTTGCCGAGCGTGGAGGAAAACAGGATCGAAAGATCGCCCTGCGAAAGCCGCAGCGCCCGCACCATGTACCCCTCGAACAAGGGGCCGATGATGACGCCGATCAACAGCGCGGTGACGTGATAGCCGGTCTTGCGGCCGATATAGCCGATGACGCCGAACACCAGCGCCAGCCCCATGTCGAACAGATATTCCCGGTCGGCCGAGGCGCCGACGATGGTGCAGGCGACGATGATCGGCACCAGGGTACGGGTCGGCACCAGGGTGACGCGCGCCATATAGCGCGCCAGCGGCAGGATGGTCGGGATCATGAATATATAGGCGACCACCATGGCGACGAAGACGCCATAGGCCAAACGCGGGTTTTCAGCGAACAACAGCGGGCCGAGCACGATGCCGTGATACTGGAGCACGATCATCATCACCGCGGCGGTGCTGCCGCCGGGCACGCCGATGGCCATCAGCGGCACCAGCGTGCCCGACGTCACCCCGTTATTGGCCGATTCCGGCGCCAGCACGCCGGCCGGGTGGCCGGTGCCGTAAAGCTCGGGCGTCTTGGAAAACATGCGCGACTGCTGATAGGCGACGAAGGAGGCGATGCTGGCCCCGGCGCCCGGAATGACGCCGATCACCAGGCCGACAAAGCCCGTCCATATGATCTGCCACCAGCCCTTGAGCGACATCCGCAGGCCTTCCTTCGTCTGTTCCCACGAGGCCCGGCCGTCGCCCTTGACGCCGTCGCGCGGCGCGATGATCTCCTCCTCCAGCATCACCAGCGCTTCCGAAATGGCGAACAGCCCGATCAGGGCCGGCACCAGCGGCACGCCATCCAGCAGTTCCACGAAGCCGAAACTGGCGCGCGGCGTCGAATAGATGTGATCGGTGCCGATGGCGCCGATGAGCAGGCCGAAAAATCCGGCGATCAGTCCCTTCAGGGTGTCCTGGGC
>CAZIVY010000552.1:0-16238 GCA_964542505.1 uncultured Rhodospirillaceae bacterium | reverse complement strand
GCCGGCAAGACGACCGTCATGGCGATGCTGATCGCCTGGCACACGGTCAACGCTGTCAGGCACCCGAACAGCAAGCAGTTCTCGCGTGGCTTTCTGATCATCACGCCGGGCATCACCATCCGCGATCGCTTGCGCGTGCTTATGCCGAACGATCCGGACAGCTACTACAAGGGGCGCGAACTGGTTCCGTCCGACATGCTTAATGACATCGACCGGGCGAAGATTGTCATCACCAACTATCACGCATTCAAGCTGCGCGAGCGGATCGAGGTCGCAAAGGGAACGCGCGCCGCGCTCGAAGGCTGGCGGGGCGAGACGCTCCAGACGCTCGAAACCGAAGGGCAGATGATCCAGCGGGTCATGCCCGAGTTGATGGGCCTCAAGAATGTCGTCGTCCTCAGCGACGAGGCCCATCACTGCTATCGCGAACGGCCGCTGACCGACGAGGCGGAGGACCTGAAGGGCGAGGACAAGGACGAAGCGAAGAAGAACAACGAGGCGGCCCGCCTGTGGATTTCCGGGATCGAGGTGGTGAAGCGAAAGCTCGCCCTGCGCGCCGTCTACGACCTTTCGGCGACACCCTTCTTCCTGCGCGGCTCCGGCTACGCCGAGGGCACGCTGTTTCCCTGGACGATGAGCGATTTCTCGCTCATGGACGCGATCGAATGCGGCATCGTGAAGCTGCCGCGCGTGCCCGTGGCCGACAACGTGCCAGGCGGCGACACCCCGAAGTTCAGAAACCTGTGGGAGCACATTGGAAAGAAGCTGCCGAAAAAGGGGCGCGGCTCCAGCGGCAAGCTCGATCCCTTGAGCCTTCCCGTCGAGCTTCAGTCCGCGCTCGACGCGCTCTATGGCCACTACCAGAAGACCTTCGATTTGTGGGAGCAGGCGGGCATCGCGGTTCCGCCCGTCTTCATCGTCGTCTGCAACAACACGGCGATGCGTTCCGCCATGCCGGGCGGCAGCGCCGGGAAAGCCGCCGCGTTGTCGCTGGCGAAATCGGCCAATGCCGCTTCGTAGTCAGCCTGTGGTGAGCCTGTCGAACCACGGACGAAAACTCGCCCATCAGGATGCTGGTGTAATTCAGTCATGCTCGCCTCACGTCTTGATGATGTAGTTGAGGACCAACGTCGGCGGCATGTTCTGGTGCGCCCCGCCGCCGCCGTGCTCGGCGACGGCGCGGGCGAGATCTTCCGCCGTGACGCCGCGGCGGGCGAGGACGGCCCGGCCGGGAGGGCTGTCGGTGGGATAAACCGTATAGGGATCGGTCATGGCACAACCTCACGCGGCCAGCCGATACACGCGACCTCGCCCTTCGGTTTTCTCCGACGTGACGTCGAGGCCGAGCTTCTTCTTCAGCGCCCCGGCGATGGCGCCGCGCACCGTGTGCGGCTGCCAGTCGAAGGCTTCGGCGATCTCGGCGATGCTGGCGCCCTTGGGCCGCTTCAGCATCTCGATCAGCCGCGCCTGTTTGCTCTCGGCGCGCGCGGTTTTCGCCGGTGTCTCCGCCTTCTTGCCGCGCGCGGGGCGCTCGGCCCCGTCCCGAACTTTCTTGGCGCGCTTGCGCGCCGATCCGGACGGCCATGACGCCGCATTGGCCTGTGCTTCGGGCTGTTCCGCCAGCGCGGGGTCGCCGATGCCGACGCCCCGTTCGGCAGGGTTGGCGTCCGTGATGGCGGAGGCATCGTCGCGCTCGATGCCGAGCGCCTCGCAGGCGGCGTCCGTGGCGCGGAGCGTCAGCGGTCCGTCCTTGCCCTCGCGCCAGACGTGATACGAGATGCTGCCACCGAGTTGGACTGGCCGGTGGGCCGGCATTTCCTCGATCAGCTTCTTCGTCAGCAGGCTCTTGAGAATCTTGGCCGCCGCCTCGCCCTTGGCCTTGGTCGTCAGCGGGTAGACGCAGCGGTCGTCGCGCTGGCACGCGGTGGACAGCACCACCAGTTGCGCATCGGATAGTTTGGTCATGATTTTGCTCCTTCGCAGTCGAGCCGCGACCGTCGCGGCCCTTCTACGACCCCAAGCCCCGTCGGGCGAACCCGTGCGGGGCCGAGGCCGGAGCCAGGGCGGCTCAGCCGGTCTGGACGATTCGTCGGCTCTCGGTATCGAACCACCCGTGACGGCGTTCCATGCCGCCCGAGCCGAGAGTGTCGACGTCGAAGTAGCGGCAACGTTCCGGCGGCACGTCCCCCGCCGCCCAGTAGGGCAGCACGATGCTGTACGATTCGCCGCGATAGCAGGTCCCGTGGACCGCGCCGCAGCGCCGGCACTCGTACACGCCCGTCACTTGGTGCGGCCGATGCCGCTGGCCGTTGCAAGCCGGGCACTTCATGACGCCACCCGCGCGGGCGTCGGCGGCGCGCTTGCGCAAATGCGGAACCCTTGCCCGCGCGCCGTGGCGCCGAACAGGGCCCCCGGCCCGTTTCCCTCGTCATCGCGGGACGCGTAAACGATGAGGCCGTTGTCGAACACGAGGGCCAGCGCGTGGTCGTCCGCCGGCCACCCCTCGCGGGCGAGCTCGCGCGCGCTAAGCGTGCGCACCCCGACGAGGCGCGCTCCCACCAGCCGTGTCACGACACCGCCCCGGCGTGTTCGCCGCGCTTGTAGATCGAGTCGGCGACCTGCTGCAGCAAGCCGGCGTAATGCGAGAGCGTCCCAACGTGGCCCCAATTCACATCGTCGGAGGCGACGCTGAAATGATCCTCGCTCGCGGCGGCGATCTCGGCGAGCAGCGCGTCGATCTGCGTCTTGCGGCCAATGAAGTTCCGCAGCGCGTCGTCGTTGCCGCGGATCGTGGCGTTGTTTTGCTTGGTGTTCATGGCGATCTCCTTCGTTTCAACATCGCCATACACGCTCTATAAGCGGGGGAAGCCAAGTCAATAAGCGGTAATTAGATTGCTGTGTTGTCGATTGTTCGGAACTTTATTGCTTATTCGCGGAACGCTCCGCGAACTGGCGGCCAATGAACGCCGAAGAAGCTCATTCCTCCGCGCCGTCATCCGGCGGCGAGGTCAGCCGCGAGAGTTCGCAGCGCATGCGCCGCGACCAGCGGCACCACTCCGTTGCCGCAAAGGCGAAGCCGGTCCACCCGATGGGCCAGCCCATCAGCGCCTCGACGAACAGCGGGTTCAAGGTCCGGCGCTCGCCGCAGATACTCGACCCACCCGTCGGAGTCGGCTGGGCCAGGAGGGAATGGGCGGCCCCAACCTGTTCCGACAAGGGCCGGCTGTTCCTCACCAGCGTCGCGTGGCCGGCGTGGATCGAGCGGTGGTCGCGCGCCGTCGGCGTCGCCCACAACCGCGCCTGACGGCTGGACCTCGCCGAGGGCGTCGTTCAGGATGCGGCGCTTGTTGCCGCGCAGTTTGTCCTTGGCCGAGTTGCCGTAGTCGACGTTGTAGGGCGGGTCGGTGAAGCACAGGTCCGGGCGGCCAGCACCCGGCCGTGACCGGCGATGATCTCGCCCCGCTCGTCGATCAGCACCGGGTTGACGAACCCGAACTCGGCGATCGAGGCGGCGATCTGCGCGACCTGACCATCCGAATGGGTGCGGGCATTGCGCGCATAGGGAACCAGCCGGTCGAGGGGCCAGCGCTGGATCTGCAAATCGTTCGTCATGTGACTGTCGCGTCGATGCCCGCGGTCTCGAGGCGCTCGCGCGCCATCGCCGCGTAGGCCGGGTTGAGTTCGATGATCACGGCGCTCCGTCCGAGGCGCGCGGCGACCAGCGCCGCGGTTCCCGCGCCGCCAAAGGGATCGAGCACGGTGGTGGGCACCGGCTCGGCCGCGGTGCAATTGCAAGACGGCCGCCAACCCACCGTGTCCACCTCCGTCCTGAATCTCCAGTGCCCGACGCCCTGCGGGCCGACCCGCTGTTCCTGGCCGCCGTTCCAGCCGCCCTTTGCGGGAACGCCGTCGCAGTGCCGGCGCCGCTCCGTTACCCGCGCCCACGGCGCGCCGCACTCCGGGCAGCAGCCGCGGGCCGAGGCGCCGGCCAGCACGCAAGGCACCACCAGCGCCTCCGGGAAGGTGGCGAAGTGCGCGCCCTTGAACGGCTGGGTGGCGAGATGCCACACCGAGCGGATGTTGCGGCCCGGCGTGCGGTGCGGACGGTCCTCGAGCTGGGGCGGCAGGGCGCGACCCTTGAGGTTGACCAACGCGCGCCGCGCGCTCCGATTGGGATTGATCCCGTCCTTCGGACCGCCGGTCTGGAGATCGAACGTCGCTTGCGCGAGGCGCTTTATCGTTGCTTCGGCGAACGGCTCGCGCACCGCGTCGGCGTCGAAGAAGTAGCGCTCGCTCTTCGCCAGCATGAACACGAACTCGTGCGCCCGCGTCGGCCTGTCGCGCACGCTCTCCGGCATCGGGTTCTTCTTCGCCCACACGATGTCCGACCGCAGCCACCAGCCGTCGGCTTGAAGCGCGAACGCGGTCCGCCATGGCACGCCGACCAGGTCCTTGGGCTTGAGGCCGGCGACCTGCGCCGCCGGCGGCAGGCCGCGCCAGCCCTGCTCCGGCTGTTCGTAAGCCGGCCGGCGGAACCGAGCGGTGTTGCGCTTGCGCTGTTCGCCTTTGCGGGCGCCGTAGTTTCCCCACGAGCCGGCGAAGCTGTCGCCGAGCACGAGCCAGACGGTGCCGTCATCGCGCAGGACGCGGCGCACGTCGCGGAACACGTCGACCAGCGCCGCGACGTAAGCCTCCGGCGTCGGTTCGAGACCAAGCTGTCCCGCGACGCCGTAGTCGCGGAGCGACCAGTAGGGCGGCGAGCTCACGACGCAATGGACCGAACGGTCCGGCAGTTCGCGCAGCCGCTGGCGGCAATCGCCAACGAGAATGCGCACGCGCGCACACGCCGCCGGGCGCGAAAGCGTTGCCGCCGCGAGTTCCAATCCGATCTCCGAGGGTGTGAGTCATGGGCGGCGGTCTGGATTCCGCCGCTGGATTCCGAGGTGGCTTCCATCTGGATTCTGGAAGCCACCCCGCCGCTTTGGCGCCGCGCCGGAAAGTCCCTCTATATCAGCCGCTTATGGCGACCCTGGGGGTGGCTTCCACGGCTGGATTCCGGAAGCCACCTGAAAAACGGCGTCCAATCAATGGGTTATGGTGGCGGGTGGCTTCCAACTGGACCCCGGAAGCCAGGCGGAAGCCACCTGGAAGCCACCCGCTAAGCTACTGAACTACCGGCGTTTTCGGACGATCCGCAGGTGGCTTCCAGGGGGTGGCTTCCCAAAATTTTTTGCAGTGTGTAGCGAGGCGCCGCGCTGTTGCCCCCCGCATACGTCAAGGTGGCGGGAGGACCCGCAGAATCAATGGGTTAGCTCATGCTTGTCGATCCTGTTATTTCCGGATATATTTCCGGTCATAAGTTCAAGGAGGACTTGTCCATGGCCGACAGCCAGAACGAAGCCATCGCGACCTACCGCCGCCGCCTGAAGCGCAAGGGCCTCCGTCGCCTTGAGGTGCAGGTGCGCAAGGACGACGCCGCGCTGATCCGCGGTGTCGTCGGTGCGCTTTCCGACCCGGAACGCGAAGCCGAGACCCGCGCCCTGCTGCGCGAGCGCTTCGGCATCAGCCCGGTCAAGGGTCTCAAGGCGCTGCTGGCCACGGTGCCGCTGGAAGGCATCGAACTGACGCGCGACCGCGACAGGGGGCGCGAGGTCGATCCGTGAACTATCTGATCGACACCAACATCATCTCCGAGGTACGCAAGGGCGAACGCTGCGATGCCAATGTCGCGGCGTGGTACGCGTCAATCGACGACGCCAGCCTGTATCTCAGCGTGCTGGTGCTGGGCGAGGTCCGCCGCGGCATCGAGCGTGCCCGCCCCAGCGATCCGGCCCGCGCCCGTGCCTTGGAAAAATGGCTCACGGAGGTCGAGGACGCATTCGGGGAACGGATTCTGCCCATCGACCGCGCCGTCGCCGACGAATGGGGCCGCATGGGCGCCAAGCGTCCCATCCCCGTCGTCGACGGTCTGCTCGCCGCGACCGCCAAGGTGCATCGCTTGACGCTCGCCACCCGCAACGTCGCCGACGTCCATGACCTCGGCGCCCAGGTGTTCGACCCCTTCGCACCCGCAGTCAAACGGCGCTAACCGAACCGCCCGCGCGCGGCTCTCCCGATGATATGACCGACCATGGCAAATTCGGTCCCGTTTGTGGAGCGGCAAATTGTTTCAACAAATCTGTTTCACGACGAAGCGATGCGCGTGCGGTCGGCTGCGGTGGGCGCTTTGTGCCGGACCGCATCGAGTCGGGCCGCGATCGATACGAGAGCCGTGACCCACATGCGCCAAGCCGTGGTACGGCTTATGCCGAAGCGAACGGAAATCAGCTTCCACCGCACGTCTTCTGCACGCAGCCACACGAATCGCGCCTCGTCGGGTTCGAGCCAGCGCAGCCAGCCGAAGGCTTCGTGCATGCGATCAATAGCGGCCGGGTGCGGAGGCCCGAGACGCACGCGAGTCTCGTCCCAGCCATAGGCCTCGGCAAAGTCGCGGATGATTGGAGGCCAGGTGTTGAAGTAGCCGCGTGCCTTCTGCTCGGGTAACCGGTGCAGGGTGTTGGCCGCTTCCTCCAAGCGTTCAGCGACGAGCTTCGCCGTCCAGCGCGTTTCAGTCACGACCGCCCTCCTTCCGATTGCCATAAAGCTTCGCGCCAAGCCGGCGCACCAGTTCGCGTTCGGGCCAGGCGAGGCGCGGATCGTCGGCGCTCACCACGAGCACGCCTTGCTCGCGCCAGCCGACGCGCTTGATCTCCTCGGGCCGACACCGCACGCCGCCATAGCCCTTGGGGAACCACCTCATCGCGACGCCTCGCGAGAAAGCAGGTCGGCGAGCGCGCCGACGATGGAAGCGGGCGATAAGTCGTCGCCGAGACGCCCCATGCTGGAGGCCAGGGCGGCGGGTTCGACGCCGTGCTGCAGCAACAGCGACAGCGAGATGCAAACGTCATCGAGGATGCCGTCCATGGTCGAGCCGGCCTTGGCGCCGTGGGTGAAAACCTCGCGCAGGCATCCGTCGCGCGGATCGAAGCCCATGGTGACGGCGTAGGCGCGCCCCTCGAGCTTGAGATCGAACGTCAGGCTCGGCCGCCGGTTGGGGAGACGCTGCCGGGTCATCGCACGCCTTCGCCGAGGCTTCGGCGTGCAGGCACGCCGCCAGCAGCGCCAGTGTCGAGTGTCCTCCTCGGCATGCCCATCCAGATGCGGGTCGCCGTCGCGCGGTCCTTATCGTTCAAGGGGTCGAGGCCGTGGGTTTCGAAGATTGCGTCGAAGCTCGAAGCCTCGCCGTCATTGCCGGGCGACACCGGCATGGCGGGAAGGTGGGAACGTCCGTTGCCACGTTCCTCCGCACGTTCCCCCTCGGAAGTCATTGATTTCTCGGGCGAAGGGGAACGTGGGGAGGTTGGGGAGTGTTTTTCGGGGGTGTCCTCATACGCGGGTGCGCGTGCGTCCGCGCATGCGTAGGGGTTGGAAAAACACTCCCCACACTCCCCACTTGTCGCCTCTGCCGGGGAGTGTTGGGAGTGTTTATCCGGGCGTCGATTTTCCAGGTCGAGCTTCCAGCGCTGCGCTTGATGGCGGACGCCAGCGGCCTTGATGCGCACTTTGATGTCACCGAGGGCGAAGACGCGGTCGCGCATCCGCCCCAGGGCCTTGCCCAAACGGATGCGTTGTGCATGCTCAGTGCCGGCGCCCAACGGCAACGGCGGCTCGCAGGCGAGCGCCAGCGCGTGCAGGTCGCCGGTGCCGACCTCGGCGGTGCCGTGGCGCTGCCACCAGAGCGCAACGAACACGCGCCAGGTGGCGCCCTCGGCGTCCGCCGCCTCGTACATCTCATCAAGATTGGCGAGGAAGCCGGGCACGCCAGCGGCGTCAAGGATGCCGCCCATGACCTCGGCCCAGGCCTCGAAGCTGCCGAGCGTATGGTGGTGACGCGGCATGCCGGCCGCGATCCAGGCGCGCCCGAGCGTGAGGCACGCGGCCACGAGCCGCGCCCGGTTCGCCCGCACCCAGGCGAGCAGGTTCGGGTGCCGGAAGCCATCGCGCCGCCAAGGCTGGTCGACGTGGGCGTCGAGGCGGATGCGCACGAGGCGCCGCGCCAGCTCGTTCGAGAACTGCGGGTTGTTGCCGGTGGCGATCCAGACGCAGCGGATCGGAAAGCGCGTCGTCTCGGACTTGCCGAGAATGCGGTCCTCCCAGTAGGGCGCGGTCAGCGCCGCGGCGAGGGAAAGCACGTCGCTCCCGGGCGCGTTGGAGGCCTTCAAAATGCCCTTGTCGAAATCGCCCTGGCCGTCCACGCCGCCCGGACGGATGGCCATGGCCACCTTGGCGAAGGCGCCGTCGGGGATCAGCTCGCCGCCGCGATGCGGCTCGACGTCGTTGAGGTCGTACATGTCGTCACTCCTTGCTGGGTCGAAGTTCTTTGGAGGCACGGTTGATTTTGGCGAGCAGCGCCCCGAGGTCGGGCGGCTCGGTCACGTCGAGCCGGCCGGAGCGGTCCTTGGCCGGAAGGCCGTAGGGGTTGCCGGAGCGGCAGACGAGGCGGCGCACCTCACGGCCCGCGTTACGTCCTGCGCCAGATCCATGCTCGCGTGCGCGTCGCGCGACCCGCCCAGAAGGGCGCCCAGACCACGGTCTTCGGGGACCGTCTCACGCAGCCACGACCGTTCCGGATCGTCGACCGAGATGGGTTCGGCGCCGAACAGCCGGCGCTCGCATTGAATCTTACGAGCGATACCCACGCCCTTGTGCGCCATCACGGTCCCGGCGAATGCACCGAGCGATCCGCGTTCGGGATCGAATGCCGGCAGGCGGGCGATCAGATCGAAAAGGAGTTCCTGACGAAGATCGGCGAGATCGGATTGGGGCAGCCGCAGCCGACGCGCCAAGCGACGAGCGGCCACTTCGGCTTCATGCTGGAGGATTCGAATGTCGGAGGAGGAAATTGAAAGGGACATCGGTCAAAGCCTCGGTCATCGTTCGTGATGTCCGCAGGTTGCCGATTGTCCCGCCTTAATTGGTGGGCATGGCGTGGGGGTGACGTGGGCGAATAGTGGGAAGCGCCCGAAGGGGGGTCACCCTGCTCTACCTGCGAACAGCCGAAATGCTTCGGCAACGCAGGTTTGGAATGCCCGAGGGGCGTTGCGCAGCTTATTTCTTACGCAACGGTCGGCCGAATTTCATTGGTCGACGCTCGCCGTGTTCGTCGTACGAGGCCGAACTTTGCTCGACTTCCTGCACAAACTCGCCGTTCGGGAACCAGCGCTTCACCGTGCTGGGAGCGACCCCAAGCCACCGACTGATTAATCGAAAGCTGGGTGTCATGCCCCGAGCCATTAGCTGGCCACCGATAGCGATGGCACGTTCACGCATTTCGTCTGCATGCGAGGCTTGTTCATATTCGGGATTCGAGCCGCTCAGCCTTTCCCGGATCAGGACGATCAGATCCCGGGGGATGTGAAGCTCGTCGTTCCAGCTCAGCCCATCCAGCATGCAGGCAATGAGCCAGTTTATAAGCTTGTCGGGGACGGCCAGGCCTCGCCGAGCCAGGTGCGTTTTGCCGCTTCTGGATAGCGATTTGGCTTCAATGATCTTCTCCATCAGTTGAAGCGATAGCTTGCTGATCGCATCCGGGTCGGCCACGACGCTGGCGCGGGAACTGCGGGACCAAGACGTGGTCAGCAAGCGCGGACGACTGGTCGATAAGGGCTTCCTCTACAAGCTGCTCAACAACCGGGTCTATCTCGGCGAAGCGGTGCACAAGGGGACGGCTTACCCGGGCGAGCACGCGGCCATCGTCGACCGCAGCCTGTGGGACAAGGTGCAGGCAATCCTGGCGGAGAACGGCAAGGTTCGTGGCGCGAAGACCCGCTGCCAAAGCCCAGCCCTGCTGAAAGGTCTGATCTTCGGACCGAACGGCAAGGCCATGACGCCGTCCCAAACGCGGCGTTGCGGCAGGCTCTACCGCTATTACGTTTCCACCGACGTGCTGAAGCAAGGTCCCGAAGCCTGCACCGTCCGCCGCGTGCCCGGTGCGGAAATCGAACGCGCCGTCGTCGATCATATCCGCGCCGTCCTGGCCGCCCCGGAGATGATTGCGCGCGTCTGGAAGTCGGCGCGGCGCGAGGGCGAGGAGATCGGCGAGGCCGAAGCGGTGGACGCGCTGCGGCGTCTCGATCCCGTTTGGGACGAGCTGTTCCCGGCCGAACAGGCCCGCATCGTCCAACTTCTCGTCGAACGGATAGACGTTCGCGTCGACGGCATCACCGTGCACCTGCGCGCCGAGGGGTTGGGCAGCCTCGTTGGCCAGTTGCGCCAGCGCCAGCCCGAAACGAGCGCCGTATGACCGCGACCTGCCGCCTGAGCGCCGACGGGCGCACTATCGTCGTCGATATCCCGATCGCGTTCCGCCGCATCGGCGGGCGCAAGCAGGTCATTCTGCCCGACGGTCACGCCTTCGCGCCCATGTCCCGGCCGCGCATAGACGGGACCTTGGTCAAGGCGCTCGCCCGCGCCCTCCGCTGGCGCAAGCTCCTGGAGAGCGGCCGTTACACGACGGTCGACGAGCTCGCCGCCGCCGAAAGGATCAACACCTCCTATGTCAGCCGGGTGCTGCGGCTCACGCTGCTCGCGCCCGACATCGTCGAGATGATTCTCGACGGACGGCAGCCACCGGAGATGACGCTGGCGGTGCTGATGCGGCCGTTTGCGGTGGGGTGGGAGAGGCAGAGGGAGGGGTTCGGGCTCACGGGAAAAACGGCCGGGCGCGGTGCGGCTTGTGCAAGCTAACCCGCTTTGACACAATATTTTGGCGTCCGATTGTCCTCCATTCATGGACCCTATGGCTGAGCCCCGCCCGATCCACTTGTCCGGCTATGCCCGCCGCTCCAATGACCTTTACGCAACACCGGCCTGGGTCACCGAAGCGCTGTTACGCCATGTGTCGTTGCGCGGTCCCGTTTGGGAGCCATGTTGTGGCGCCGGGGCCATGGCGCGGGTTCTGGCGACGGCGGGATATCGAGTGGTCTCCACCGATATCGCCGACCATGGTTTCGGCACGCCCGGGGTCGATATCTTCTCATGCCAAGCGATGCCCGACGGATGCCGGGCCATCGTGACCAATCCGCCCTATGGTGACGCCGATGGGCAGAGGCGATCCGCGACGGCCCTGCTCGATTTCGTGCGTCACGTCCTGATGTTGGCGCAGGAGGTCCAGGGGCAGGTGGCCCTGGTGGTCCGTTTTCAGTGGATCGCCGGTCAGCGAGCCGCCGCCTTGCTGTCCTCGGCTCCCTTTGTCACGGTCATCGCCCTAACCCGGCGTATCCGGTGGTTCGATATGGGGGCGCAGACCAACCAAGCCCAGCATCACCACGCGTGGATCGTGTTTGATTATCACTGTGAAAAAAAACGGCGGCCGGAGATTCTGTTCGCCCCATGATCGTCGGATCTGCCTATGAGCCGGAGGCAAATCGATCTGTTTACCAATCGCGGCGGGCCTCCTGGAGACGACGCGGTCGTGTCGAACCGCCCACGGGGGAGGTTTCGGAGTCCACCGACGATGCCGCTCTCATTGCCGCGTTCCCGGAGGCCTCGGTTTCTCAAGCCAAGAAATTGGCTGCCGACGCCACCAGGCGCCGACTTGCCGCCGCCGTCCCTGCTCTTGACCGTCTGTGTTAACGCTTCGGCGGTCTCGGTCCTGAGCGGGGAATTCCCCAGCGGGTCGCCGCTCTTACAGCGTGTCCTTTAGGCGGTCGGAAATACCGTATAGAAGCGTGCAATCCGGCCGGTGGTTGAGTTGGAATCCGTCCAGCCGCCAGCCGGCGACGATGAAGCTGGCCGATCTGTTCAAACAGTTCCCAGTGGAGTGGCCGGCGCAGCGCGCACGGTTTCTCCCAGGGGCCAGTCCGAGCTTCGAACCGGGAGAACAGGCTCGGTTCTCACCGGGATGAGACAGTGGCGAACAAGTCGCCCCATCCACGAGAACATACGCTCACAGCCATCGAACTAGGCCGTGAACTCATAAACGAGCATTGATCGTAATGAAGCGCCAATGTCCGCTTCCAGGCTGAAAGCGGCCTTCGCTCTTGTGCCTCGCCATGTCGCAGAAGTGCCAGATTAGGCGACATCGTGCCGCCATCAATCCCGTTACGGCGGCGGATTAGGCACCCTCAAGGGTAATCAGCATATCCTTCGCCGCCTTTCGGCGCAGTGCAATAAGCGACTGATACTCCGGCGATGTGTACCAAGCGTTTAGGGCCGCCATATCAGGAAATTCGACAATGACAACCCGTTCGGGCTGCCACACCGCATTGTCCTTTTCCAGCACCACGTGACTGCCGCCCTTAGTAATGTAACGACCGCCGTGCTTGGCAATCATTGGACCAACCTTGGTTCTGTATTCTTCGAATTTTTTTGGGTCCGTAATTGTGTGCTCCGCGATGAGATATGCTGGCATTGTTGCCATCTCCAAACTGTGCCTTGACGAGCGACCTCGACGGTAGACTAAACGCCTCGTCTGGTCGTCCTGTCCTTTGTTTAGCATCACGGATCGTATCGGTTCAAAGCGACAAACGTGATCCGCTATGAGTCCGCTCTACCCCTGACAGCCGTCGTCATATCGGACATGCCGCCACTTCGCATTCGTGCCATAAGCGGACCTCCTCGCTACGAGGCCCTTCATATAGGATAGGAAGCTTGCCCGTTCTGGATGAAGCTCGCCCGTTCTGAACTTCGAGCAAGCTGGGGACTACGCCTACTGCAGCCCGGCCTTGCGCATGCCGTCGAGGAACTTGGCCATCGGGCCAGGGGTATAGGGGACGTAACGCTCGATCCACGCAATCGATATGTCGGGCTGCAGTTCCCTGAGGCGCGCCAGCGCCGCGCGCGCCTCGTCGATCCGGCCCGCCTGCGCCAAGCTCGCGACGTAAATTCGATGACCTCCGGTCATTCCGTTTCGCAGTTGCAAGGCTTTGCGGCCGAAGCCGACCGCTTCGGTATAGCGGCCCGCGAGGTAATGGGCGACAGCCAGGCCCACATTGAATATCGCATTTTGTGGGTCGTGCGGGCTCATCCGGATGGCCTGCTCCGAATGAGCGATCGCCTGGTCCGATCGGCCGTCGAACGCGAGAACCAAACCGAGATAGCCGTGGGCAGCGGCAAAGTTTGGGTTGAGGTCAAGCGCGCGCTGGAATTCTTCTTCCGCCGCGTCGGTGCGCCGCATCGTGCAGGCTACGTAGCCGAGCGCGAGACGCGCCCACGGATCGCTATCGTCGAGTTCCGCTGCCCGGGCGGCGAGGCTCGCTGCCTGTTTCGTTACCGGGTCCATGAAGTTCCAACCGAGATAATCCGACGCCAACAACATGAAGGCCAACATGCTGTGCGCCGGCGCATAGTCGGGGTAGCGCGCGACAGCCCGTTCGAGAGTTGCGATTGCCGCTTCGCCCTCGGTCTTGGTCAGGCGCCAGAACAGCGAATTCGCTTGAATCACCATGTCCCAAGCGCCGATATCCTCGGGCGAGCGGCCATGCGAGCGGATGCCCTCGGCCTCCAGCAGTCTCGGCTCGATCGCGGCGACCACCTTGGTGGTGATTTCGTCCTGCAGCGCGAAGATGTCGGTCAGCTCGCCGTCGTAGCGGTCGGCCCAGATATGATTGCCAGTCGCGGCGTCGATCAACTGGGCGGTGATGCGCACGCGGTTGCCGCCCTTGCGCACGCTACCCTCCAGCACATAGCGTACGCCGAGCTCGCGCGCGACGCGCTTCACGTCGACCGCCTTGCCCTTGTAGGCGAACGATGAATTGCGCGCGATCACGAAGAACCAGCGTAGTTTCGACAGACCCGTGAGAATGTCTTCGGAAATGCCGTCGGCGAAATACTCCTGCTCAGGGTCGCCGCTCATGTTGGTGAAGGGCAAAACGGCGATCGAGGGCCGATCGGCAGTCGAGTTCGGCGATTTCTCGGAAGTGACATTGGTTACGGTAGCGGTTGGCCCAAGATTCTCGGCCAGCCGAACGCGGAAGATGACGATCGGCCGCGCGATATTCTTGACGGTCTGCTTGCCCATGTCCTCGAAGCCGAAACTCAGCTTGTCGCGCACCTGATGGTAGACGTTGCGCGAAACCAGGATGCCGCCGGGTTCGGCCAGCCCCTCCAGCCGCGCCGCCACGTTGACGCCGTCGCCGAAGATATCGTCGTCGTCGCTGATGATGTCGCCGATATTGATGCCGACGCGGAATTCGATGCGGGCCTCGGCCGGCACCGCCGCGTTGCGCTCGCCCATGCCGCGCTGAATGTCGACGGCGCAGCGCACGGCATCGACGACGCTGACGAACTCCACCAGCATCCCATCTCCGGTGGTCTTGACGATGCGGCCCCGGTGCTCGGTGATTTTGGGATCGACCAGTTCCTTGCGATGCGCCTTGAGGTGGCGCAGTGTGCCTTCCTCGTCGGCGCCCATCAACCGGCTATAGCCGGCGACGTCGGCCGCCAAAATCGCGGCAAGCCTGCGTTCGACGGGATCCTCGACCACGCAATTTTCCTCACGCAGATGGTCCGCCCGCGGGTGGTTAGACCTCAATCTTGTTAATCAGTTGACTCTAGACGGCTTAGTTTTTGGGTTTTTATCCTACTCTTCGCCTAGATGTCTCGGCAATACCAAGTATGGCGCAGCCCTGGCTTTTCACAAGGTCCGCTCTGGGTCAAATTGCGAAGTAAAGGCACCCTCCGCGTTACGTCTGCTTGGCGGCTGAATCCAGAAACTTGGATGGGGTGTCGATGCCGTTGGCATAGATGTGATTCCAGGTTCCAAACCAGCGCTTCGAATCCTGCGCCATTAATTCACCGACTGCGAATGGGGCATCATCAGCGGGAGCACGCCGCCGTACTTCGCACGAAGAACATCCCAGGAAAATCAAAGCGCGATTCCGCCACCAGTCGTTCGCGCCTGCCAAGATTATCCGCGAACGGTACGGACCCGGCGGATCGGTAGTCCGTTGATTTTGCGCCGCTTCCGGAATCCGTACCGAAATCCCACAGTCAACAGCTTCGGAGAAAAACGGCGCGGAGAGAATGGTTCCGGGCGCCAGCGGCGAGCACGCGGTCAACAGCTTCGCCGCGAAAGACGCGCGGAACTTGGCGTTTTCCAGAGCCAGCCACCGAGCGGAGAACGGGTTGCGGCGGCACGTTGGCGGAGGGAGAGGACCTGGGTTCGAACCTTCTCCGCACTGGCCGTCTACGAACAGCGAAAATTTGCAATCACTTATCGCTTAGCGGAGGAACCCCGAATACAACTCAGCCCAGGCCCCCTTAGCGGCGGGAAACGCCTGATGGTCAATTTGCCGGTTCTCTTGGCCCTCAGAGTGTGATATAAAACGTCGGGACATAGACGTATCTTACGACGTTTTATAACATGCCAACAGCCGAACCACGAAGCCAGAGAAAGCTCGCTCTCGATCTCCTTGAGCGCCACAGGATCATGCGGCTTTCGGATCTTGTCGCGCAAGGCGTTCATCCGCCGACCGTCGCCCGCCTCGTTGCGGAGGGAACCGTCGTCCGACCATCCCGCGGACTCTACGAACTGGCTAATGCCGAAGTCGAACTTGCCCACAGCCTCGCCGAAATAGCGAAACGGGTCCCGCGAGGGGTGATCTGCCTGATCTCCGCGCTCCAATTCCACGAGATCACCTTGCAGAACCCGAGCAGCGTGTGGGTGGCGATCGGCGAGAAGGATAGAAAGCCGCGTATCGACCATCCCCCGACACGGTTCGTGCGTTTTGGCGGGCGCGCCCTGACGACCGGTGTCCAAACCCATACCATCGAATCCGTGCTGGTACGAATCACCGATCCGGCGAAAACGGTGGTCGATTGCTTCCGCTATCGCAATACCGTCGGTCTCGATGTCGCGCTCGAGGCGCTGCGCATGGCGTTGCGATCCCGCAAGGCTTCCCCCGATGCGATCGCGAACCATGCGCGCTCCCTGCGCATCTGGAGCGTTCTTCGACCCTATCTTGAGAGCGTGGCCGCCGATGAGGGATAGGCCTGCCAACCTCCCGGCCTCCATCAGCGCACGGCTGCGTAACATCGCGCGCGCCAAGCAGGCTAACCCGGAACTGATCCTTCGGCGCTACGCGCTGGAGCGGCTCCTCTCCCGCCTGAGCCTGTCGCCCTATCATGACCGCTTCATTCTCAAGGGAGCCATGCTGTTCACGGTCTGGCTTGCCGACCCGTTTCGTCCGACCCAAGAC
>CAZIVY010000551.1:0-8065 GCA_964542505.1 uncultured Rhodospirillaceae bacterium | reverse complement strand
GATGATGGCGCAGGCGCTAAAGACAGTGCCGCTCAGCACCGCTTACGCCGTCTGGTCGGCGGCCGGCATCATGGTGCTGTCGGTGGTGGGAATTGTTTGGTTCGAGGAGCCCGTCGGCGCGCTCAAGCTGATCGCACTGGCCCTCATCGTCGCCGGCGTCGTGGCGCTCTATCTGGCGGACGCGCCAACGGGCGCTTGAAAACCTGGCCGCCGAGGCGCGGCGCGGTTTCCCAGCACTAAACGTTCACAGCCTTAAACGCCAATTCCTGATGATAGACCAAAAAGCGTATCGCCGCTTTCGCGCAAATGGACGATATTCATAGCTCTAATATCCTATGGCGTATCTAATAGTATTCACCATTTGCTCGTCTTGACCTGAAATATTCACGAGCGTCCCCTTGTTGCAGCTTCGTTCTCGAAGTTTTCGAGACTCAACAAGGATAGGGAACGCTCATGAAGACACTTCCTGGCGTCCTGACGGCGACGGCATTCGTCGCAGGAATTCTTGCAAACGCGCCGTTGATGGCGCAGACCATCGGCATGGTCGCGAACAATGGGACGCACTCGGTCACCGTGTTCGACGCCGATACGCTGGCGGTCTTGGGGTCGGTAACGCTGACCGCGGGGTCGTCAACGGTCAACGGCGTGCCGGTGACAACCGGCGATTGCACTATCACCGAGGATAACGCCCGCGCATTTGTCACTGACGTCACCAGCCGGGTCCATGTCATCGACTTGACGACATCGCCGCCGATCCTGGCCTCGGCGCCGAACCCGATCCCCATGGCCAATTCCGGTTTCGATGCCGCGATCAGTCCGGACGAGAAGTACCTCGTGGTCGCGGGCACCGGGTTGCAACCGCTCTCGGTTATCGACATCGCGTCACAAACTCAACTCGGCCCGGTGAGCGTCGCGGGAGCGGGCAACGGCCACAATTCGGTGGATGTGTGCAGCGACGGCTCGATACTGGCGACCTCGTCTCAAACCCAGGCGGTCCATAGGGCGACTATCGATGGCACGGGGGCCGTCACCGCGACGGCCGAATTCTTGACCGGTACGTTTCAACAGCGGAATGCCCATTGCGCGCCAAACGCGAAGTCGGGGGTGGTTGTCTCTACCAACGACATCCGATCCTTTACCATTCCCGGCCTGGCGCTGGCCGACACACGGGCGGTCGGCGGCACGCACCTCTCGGCCGCGTTCAACCCGGCTGGCGATCGCCTTTATGTGCGCACGACCAGCCAAATCGCGGCTTTCAGCTTCAACTCCGCCACCGGCGCGCTTGGCGCCGCGCCGGTGTTCACGATTTCCGTCACGTCGATCAATTCCATCCCCGGGATGGATCAGATCGCGGTTCACCCCGACGGCGGCAAGCTCTATGTGGGCAGCACCGTGGGCGCGGTTCATCAACTCTTGGTGTTCGATGCGGCCACGGGCTTGCCGATCTTGCCGGTGGGGTCCATCGCCCTCCCGGTGAATTCACTGCCGACGGGCGTCTGCTTCGGGCGCGCACCGGCGCCGGCGGTGGCGCAGGGGCTCGATTCCTTTTTGCTTTATAAACTCGCGGACTCCGAAGTGGACAGCGAAAAGGACGACGACGTCGAGGAAGACGCGGCGCGCAAGGTGGTTGTGGCGCTTCACGACCAGTTCGACGGCGCAACGCAGACGCGGCGCTACGCCGTCAAGGAGACGATGCGGCTTGGCAATCCCGTCAACGTGAACGACGAGGGGATCGGCAACGAGGTGGACCATCTGGTCGGGTACAAGATCCATCGGGTGAAGGGCACGCCCAGGAATCCCAATTTCACCATGGTGAAGGTCACCAATCGGTTCGGCGAGCTATCGCTGGACACGAAACAACCCAACCGGCTGATGGTGCCGAGCGCCATGTCACGCACGAACGCTTCCGTCCCGGCGCCCGCGAACAGCCTAATCGACCACTTCAAGTGCTACCGGGCGGGCGTCACCCCGCTCACGCAATCCCAGCCGGCGGTCACGGTTTCGCTGGTGGATGAATTCAATCAGCCGCGGAACTACAACGTGCTCGGTGTCGTGCGCCTGTGCAACCCGGTGGACGTGAACGGGGCAGGGATCGGCAACGCCACGGGCCATCTGGTCTGCTACGACATCGAGCGGGCGAGGGGTCAGGCCAAGACCGCAAACGTGGCGCCTGTCTACACCAACAACGCCTTCGGTCCGCTTACGCTCGGTACCCACGGGGACAAGGAACTTTGCGTCCCGTCGGAAAAGGACATGACGTATGCGCAGGTGGTCCCGGAACCGGTGAAGCCACCGAAGAAGTCCAAGAAGTAGCCGAGATCAGGTTTTCGCCAGCGCCTGGTCGAGGTCGGCGAGAATGTCGTCGATGGTTTCGAGGCCGACCGACAGGCGCACGACCTCGGGGCCGGCGCCGGCGGCCTGCAATTGCTCCGGCGTCAATTGCCGGTGCGTGGTCGAGGCCGGGTGGATGATGAGCGAGCGTGTATCGCCGATATTGGCCAGGTGCGAAAACAGCTCGACGCCCTGCACCAGCTTGACGCCGGCGTCATAGCCGCCCTTGAGGCCGAAGGTGAGCACCGCGCCGGCGCCCTTGGGCAGATAGCGGCGGGCGAGCGCGTGGTAACGGTCGCCGGGCAGACCGGCATAGGAAACCCAGGCGACTTGCCGGTGTCCTTTCAGGTACGCCGCCACCGCCAGGGCGTTGGCGCAATGGCGTTCCATGCGCAGCGGCAAGGTCTCGATGCCGGTGAGAATGAGGAAGGCGTTGAAGGGCGACAGGGCCGGCCCCAGGTCGCGCAGGCCGACGGCGCGGCAGGCGACGGCAAACGCCATGTCGCCGAAGGTTTCGTGAAACCGCAGGCCGTGATAGCCCTCGCAGGGTTCGGTGAGGGCGGGGAACTTGTCGTTCTGCGCCCAGTTGAAGCGGCCGGAATCGACAATGACGCCGCCGATGGAATTGCCGTGCCCGCCGAGAAACTTGGTGGCCGAGTGGATGGCGATGTCGGCGCCGGATTCGAAGGGCCGCCACAGATAGGGCGTCGCCAGCGTGTTGTCGACGATCAAGGGTATGCCGGCGCCGTGCGCCACGGCGGCTATGGCCTCCACGTCGCAGACGACGCCGCCAGGATTGGCCAGGTTCTCGATGAAGATGGCCTTGGTGCGCGGCGTCAGCGCGCGGGCGAAATTGCCAACGTCGTCGGGATCGACCATGGTGGCGTGCCAGCCCATGCGCTTGAAGCTCTGGCCGAACTGGGTGATCGAGCCGCCGTAAAGCTTGCGCGACGCCACCAGATGGTCGCCCGACTGCATGAGGGTGTGGAAGGCGACGAACTGCGCCGCGTGGCCCGACGCCACCGCCAGCGCGGCGCGGCCGCCCTCGAGCGCCGCCACGCGTTCTTCCAGCACCGAGGTGGTGGGGTTGGTGATGCGGGTGTAGATGTTGCCGAACACCTGCAGGTTAAAGAGCGAAGCGGCGTGGTCAACGTCGTCGAAAACGAAGGAGGTCGTCTGGTAGATGGGCGTCACCCGCGCGCCGGTGGTGGGGTCGGGCGATGCGCCGGCGTGAATGGCGAGGGTCTCGAATCCGGGACCGGCGGGAACCGGCGTGGGGCGGGGTTTGGCTTTGGCCTTGGCCATGATCAGATCCGTTTTTGCCGCTTGCTGGAAATGATGCGGGTGTTGATGCCGAGCCAGCCGATTTCGCCCGAGAGCCGGCCATATTCGATTTTCGGGCAGCGGTTCATCACCACCTTCAAGCCGGCGGCTTCGGCCTTGCGCGCCGCCTCGTCGTTGCGCACCCCGATCTGCATCCACAGCACCTTGGCGCCGATCTTGATCGCGCCATCGGCGATGGACGGGATCTGGGCGGAGGCGCGAAAGCAATCCACCATGTCCACTTGGCCGGGAATTTCGGTCAGGTCCGCATAGGCCTTCTCGCCCAGGATCTCCTTGCCGGCCTCGCGCGGGTTGACCGGAATGACGCGGAAGCCTTTTTTTTGGAGATACTTCATGGCGAAGAAACTGGGCCGGTTCCAATGGGCGCTGGCGCCCACCATGGCGATGGTGCGCACCTGGCGCAGCAGGCCGCGGATGTAGTCGTCCGAATAGTTGTCGTGATCCATGACCAAGGCGGCGGCGGTCAACAACCGCGCCACGCGGCCTTGCGCTTTTCCAGAAAGGCGTCGATGCCCTCGGCGGCGTCGCGGGCCATCATGTTCTTGGCCATCACCGCGCTGGCGTATTCATAGGCCTCGTTCAGCGGCAACTCCAACTGGCGGTAGAAGGCTTCCTTGCCAATGGCAAGGACATAGGGCGATTTTCCGACGATGGCGCGGGCCATGTCCGCCACTTCGAAGTCCAGCCGCGCGGCCGGCACGGAGCGATTGACAAGTCCGATTTCGACCGCGCGCGCGGCATCCACGGCCTCGCCAAGCAGCAGCATTTCCATCGCCGCCTTGCGCCCCACATTGCGGCTCAAGGCCACCATCGGCGTCGAGCAAAACAAGCCGATGTCGACGCCGGGCGTGGCGAACGACGCCTCATCCGCCGCCACCGCCAGGTCGCAAGACGCGACGAGCTGGCAGCCGGCGGCGCTGGCGGGGCCATGCACGCGGGCGATCACCGGCTTCGGCAGGCGGACGATGGCCTGCATCAGCGCCGAGCACTGGGCGAACAGTCGTTCGTAGAACGCATGGCTCGTCGTGGCGCGCATTTCCCGCAAGTCGTGGCCGGCGCAAAAGGCCGCGCCGCTGCCGGCAATGACCACGACCTTGACGGCGTCGTCGCTGGCGATGGCGGCAAGCTCGCGTTGCAGCGCCGTCATCAGCTCGCCCGACAACGCGTTGCGCGCGCCGGGGCGGTTCAAGGTCAGCGTCGCTATGCCATCCGCGTCGCGGCGCAACAGAACTTTTTCGCTGGCGGCGGCGGGCTGCGCTCGAGCGGTCATGGCGGTTGCGTCTCCTAAGGTCAGGCGCGGCAGCAGAAAGGTAGTGCATCGCCCGCGCCCGTTCAATGTAAGCTATGCCTGGACCGGGGACGAAACACGGGAGGAACGATCATGGCCGTGCGCGCGGTGGCGGTGGCGCCGGAACGGGCGAAATACCGTATGTTCGGCGGCGGCGAAGGGCGGCCCGGGCGCAGCTACTTGAACACGATCCGCGAGGCGGCGCGCCAAAGGGGGTTGCCGGCGGACTACATGGCCTTCCTCGATAGCGTCGAGGCGAGAGAGTGAAGGAGGGCGTGGCAGGGAGTCACTGGCGCCGGTGGTGGCCCTGGCTTGGCGCGCTGGTCGGGGCGGCGATGCTCGCCTGGGTGCTGCGGCGCTTTGACCTCGATCGCTTCCGCGCTGTTCTTGGCGGGGCCGATGTTCGCTTCCTTCTCCTGGTGCCGCTCGCCATCGCCGCCGAGCAGTTGGTGCGCGCCTGGAAATGGCGCCAACTCCTCTTCCCGATGCGGTCGGTCGGCACGCTCCCCCTGTTCGGCGCGATCATGGCGGGCTATCTGGCGGGGCTGTTGATTCCCTTCGGCTTCGCCACACTGGCGCGTTCCTGGCTGGTCGCCCGCCGCGAGGGCCTGGCGATGACCGCGGTGCTCGCCACCGTGGCGCTCGACCGGCTGACCGATGGCGTCGTCTTTGCCTTGCTCGTCCCGGTCGCTCTGGTCCTGGTCGCCTTCCCCGACCCGACCGGCGACATTCATGCCGCGCTGACCTGGGGCGCGGCCGGCAGCCTCGTGCTGTTCGCCCTGTTGCTCCTCGCCCTGGTGGCTTACAAGCGCGACGTGGCGAACACGGCGGGCTGGATGCAACGGCTCGTCGCGCGCTTACCGCCGCGCTTGTCGGCGCCCGCGCGCGGGCTGCTCGGCTCGTTCGCCGACGGGATCGTTTGGCCCGAGGCCTTCTGGCGCCAAGCCGGCGTCGCGCTCGCCAGCGTGCTGATCAAGCTGCTCGCCGCCACGCATTTCTTGTGGGCGGGTCTGGGTCTGGGCGCTGAGCTTTGGCCAGCGCAGTACCTCTTCATCATGGTCTTCCTTGGTTTTCTGGTCATCCTCGGCCATTTCGCCCGGATCGCCGGCAGCTTCGTCATCGGCGCGGTGTTCGGCCTCGGCCTGCTCGGCGTCTCCGAGGAGCGGGCGCTGGCCATGGTTCTGGTGGTCGAGGCGGCGAATCTCTCGACCGTCGCCAGCATCGGCGCCTTCGCCCTGTGGCGCCAAGGGATCGCGCTCGCGGACTTGCGCGAGGCACGCGAGTCGCACCGATGACGGCGGTCGCGCCCGGGACGCGGTTCCGGCGCATCGCCGTGGCCGGCATTTTCTTCCAGGGCGGCGCCGCGGCGGCGCTGTCGCCGCTTGCCGGCGCCGCCGTCGTCGAGGGCGCTGGACTGCCGTCCCTGTTCGCCGTCAGCGCGCTCGCGGCCGCGCTGCAAGCTCTCGCGGTTCGCCGGTTGCGCCATCTCGAACCGAGGGAGATCGCGGCGTGATCGGCAGGCTAGGTTGGCTAGCGCGCGAGGCGATCGCGCGCTCGTGGGCGCTCGCGAAGCCGTGGTACCGGCTCCACGGCCTCCGCGTCGAGGGCCGGCCCGGGGACGAGGTCTGGTACTTCGCCTTCGGCGCCAACATGCACGACAGCGCCTTCCGCGAGCGGCGCGGCATGCGCCCACGGGAATGGCGGGCCGGCCGCATCCGCGGTTACCGGCTGCGCTTCAATCTCGAGGGCCGCCCGGTCGGCAAGGCGGCGCCGGCGAACGTGGCGCCGGATCAGGAAGCAGAGGTCTGGGGCGTTCTCTATCGGCTCACCCGCAAGGATCTATTGTGGCTCGACTACTCCGAGGGGGTGCCTGGGCGCCGGTACCGCCACCTCTGGGTCGAGGCCGAGGACGTCGACGGAAACCGGGTGCCCTGCGTCACCTACATCGCCGAGGGCAAGGAGAATGACGGCCGCCCGTCGCTGCGCTACCTCACGCTGCTCCGCGAAGGTGCGCGCGCGCATGGCCTGCCCGAGCATTGGACACGTTTTCTCGACAGCGTGCGGCACGCGGAGTAGCCGCTTCGCGACCCTGCCACGAGAAATTGGCACAGGCCGACCTTCAACCTGGCCAAGTTGGCCGCCAACGGCGGGCCGCCCTCTCGATCGTTCCGGCGCGGTTCCACCGGCTCCCGACATAAGGGCGATGATATCCCGACTCCTATGACTATGATTCGATTCTTTTCCCGTTCAAACTGACCGAGCTACAGGCGAAGCTCACTCAAACGGCTATACTGAGGTCGCCGAGCACGGTTTCAGGGAGGAACGAGCATGGCCATGCGCGCGGTGGCGGTGGCGCCGGAACTGGCGAAATACCGCATGTTCGTCGGCGGCGAGTGGGTGGAACCCGCCGGCGGCGGCTGGTTCGAATCCTTCAATCCCTATACGGGCAAGCCTTGGGCCCTGATCGCGCGCGGGGGCGCGGCGGACGTGGACCGGGCCGTGGACGCGGCCCATGCCGCCTTGACCACGGGCGAGTGGCCGAAACTGACCGCCACCCAGCGCGGCGCGCTGTTGCGCAAGCTTGGCGACCTGGTCGCGCGCGAGGCTGAACGCCTGGCCGCCACCGAGGTGCGCGACAACGGCAAGTTGATCGCCGAAATGGGCGGGCAACTGCGTTATTTGCCGCAGTGGTTCTATTACTATGGCGGGCTGGCCGACAAGATCGAAGGCGCGGTCCTGCCCAGCGACAAGGCGAACATTTTCAACTTCACCCGCCACGAGCCGGTGGGGGTGGTGGCGGCCATCACGCCGTGGAACTCGCCGCTGCTGCTGGCGTCGTGGAAGATCGCCCCGGCGCTGGCCGCGGGCTGCACCCTGGTGATCAAGCCGTCGGAATATACCTCCGCCTCCATGCTCGAATTTTGCAAGCTGTTCGAGGAGGCGGGCATCCCCAAGGGCGTCGTCAACGTGGTCACCGGCTTCGGCCCGGAAGTGGGCGAGCCGCTGGTGGCGCATCCGCGCGTGGCCAAGGTCGCCTTCACCGGCGGCGAGATCGGCGGCGCCAAGGTGTATGAAGCGGCGGCGCGGGGCCTGAAGCGGGTG
>CAZIVY010000550.1:0-4216 GCA_964542505.1 uncultured Rhodospirillaceae bacterium | reverse complement strand
ACCGCGCCGATGATGGGGCCGGCGTCGCCCGCCTGAACCAGCACGGCGCAGCCGCCTGCGCGGGAGGGTGACACCGGGGGAAGGGTCAACCGCTGCGCCGTGCCGTCCCAGGACCCGAGCTTTTCCATCCGCCGGACGACGTTGTGATAGCTGAGTGTCTTGCCGCCGTTTTCGCCGCGCCCTATGGGCACGTCGTGGCGGGCGTCGAATTCGACGAACCACACCACCGCGCCCTTCGGCGCCGGCGATACCGGCAGGCGTACCGCCATGCCGGCGCCGTCGCGCTCGATGGCGATCGGCAGCGCCGCGTTTCGCTTGGCATTTTCGATCAGCCCGCTCACCGCCGCGCCGTCGGAGCCGACCGCGTGGGCCACGCCGCCCACCACCATTTGCGGGGTATAGACGCCGCGCTCGCCCAAGGCGCGCGCATAGGCGTGCTGGCGGGCGGTGGTCGCCTTGGAGGCGAAGGAATCCTTCCACCCCAGGTAATCCCAATAGTCCACGTGCAGGCTCAGCGCGATGACGTCGTCGCGCTGCGCCAGCTCGCCCAAAATCCGGTCCGCCGGCGGGCAGGAATTGCAGCCCTGGCTGGTGAACAGTTCCACCACCGCGATGGATTTGGCCGTCGTCTGGGCAACCGTGGAGGCCGCCACCGAGGCGAAAAGAGCCATGACCGCCGCCGAAATTGGGAACGCGCGCCACAGGTTCATGGCGCCGACCCTAGACGCGGCCCCGATCACACGCCAGTAACGTTCGCTTGATCGGCGCCGGCGGTAGCCCCGCCGCGCTACGCCGCCTTCAGCAGGTTGCGCAGCACGTAATGCAAAATGCCGCCGTGGCGGTAGTAATCCATCTCGTCCAGCGTATCGATGCGGCAGACGGCGTCGACGGTCGTGGTCGTACCATCCTTCCGCCGCGCCACCACCGCCACCTTGGCCCGCGGCTTCAGCGCGTTCAGGCCGCGGATATCGAAGGTTTCGCTGCCGTCGAGCTTCAGCGTCTTGCGCGTGACGCCCGGCGGAAATTGCAGCGGCAGCACCCCCATGCCGATCAGGTTCGAGCGGTGGATGCGCTCGAAGGACTCCGTCAGCACCGCCTTGACGCCGAGAAGGGTGGTGCCCTTGGCCGCCCAGTCGCGCGACGAGCCGGTGCCGTATTCCTTGCCGGCGATGACCACCAGCGGAATCTTTTCGGCTGCATAGCGCATGGCGGCGTCATAGATCGGCATCGCCTCGCCGCTGGGCATGTGACGGGTGACGCCGCCTTCGGTGCCCGGCGCCATTTCGTTGCGCAGCCGGATATTGCCGAAAGTGCCGCGCACCATGACTTCGTGATTTCCGCGCCGCGCGCCGTAGGAATTCAGGTCATTGGCGCCGACGCCGTGTTCGCCGAGGTAGCGCGCCGCCGGCCCGTCCTTCTTGATCGATCCGGCGGGGGAAATGTGGTCGGTGGTGATGGAATCCCCCAGGATCGCCAGCGGCCGCGCGCCGACGATATCGCCGACCGCCTTGGGTTCGGCGGGCATGGCGTCGAAATAGGGCGGGTGGCGCACATAGGTGGAATCGGGCATCCATTCGTAGGTCGTGCCGCCGCTGGCGGCGATGCGCCGCCAATGGGCGTCGCCCTTGGCCACATTGCCGTAGCGGCGCTTGAACATGGCGGTGCCCACCGCCTTGCGCACCGTGGCCGCGATCTCCTTGTTGGGCGGCCAGATGTCGCGCAGATAGACAAGCTTCCCCTTGGCGTTCTCGCCCAGCGGCTCGTTCAGCAAATCCACGTGCATGGAACCCGCCAGCGCATAGGCCACCACCAGCATCGGCGAGGCGAGGTAGTTCGCCCGCGTCAGCGGATGCACGCGGCCTTCGAAATTGCGGTTCCCCGACAGCACCGCCGCCACCACCAGATCGCGCTCGCCGATGGCTTTCGAAATGGGCTCCCGTAGCGGCCCGGAATTGCCGATGCAGGTGGTGCAGCCATAGCCCACCAGGTTGAACCCGAGCCCGTCCAGGTCCTTTTGCACGCCCGCTTTGGCCAGATAGTCGCTCACCACTTGCGAGCCCGGGGCCAGCGACGTCTTGACCCACGGCTTGACCGCCAGGCCCTTGCGCCGCGCGTTCCGCGCCAAGAGGCCGGCGCCCAGCATGACGCTGGGGTTGGAGGTGTTGGTGCAACTGGTGATGGCGGCGATCACCACGTCGCCGTCGCCGAGGTCGAAATTGGCTCCCGCCACCGGGGCGCGCGCGGCCCCGTTCTTTTTGCCATAGGTCTCGGCCAGCGCGGTCTTGAAGGCCGCCGCCGCCTGCGAAAGGCGCACGCGGTCTTGCGGCCGGCGCGGGCCGGCCAGCGAGGGCTCGACCGATCCCAGGTCGAGCGTCAGGGTGGATGAAAATACCGGGTCCGGCGTTTTCGCCGTTCGCCACAGGCCCTGCGCCTTGGCATAGGCTTCCACCAGTTTGGCGCGCGCCGGTTGGCGGCCCGTCGCCTTGAGGAAGCGGATGGTTTCGTTGTCGATGGGGAAAAAGCCGCAGGTGGCGCCATATTCCGGCGCCATGTTGGCGATCGTGGCGCGGTCGGCCAAAGCCAAATTGTCGAGGCCCGGCCCGTGGAACTCGACGAACTTGTCCACCACCCCGTGCTTGCGCAGCATTTCGGTGACGGTCAGCACCACATCGGTGGCCGTCGCCCCTTCGCGCGGCTTGCCGGTGAACTTGAATCCCACCACTTCCGGGATGAGCATGGAAATCGGCTGGCCCAGCATCGCCGCCTCGGCCTCGATGCCGCCGACCCCCCAGCCCAGCACCGCCAGGCCGTTGATCATGGTGGTGTGGCTGTCGGTGCCCACCACCGAATCGGGATAGGCGATCTCGGCCCCGTTGGGCTTCGCCGTCCACACCGTTTGCGCCAGATATTCCAGGTTGACCTGATGGCAGATGCCGGTGCCCGGCGGCACGACGCGCAGATTGTCGAAGGCGCGCTGTCCCCAGCGCAGGAAGGCGTAGCGCTCGCCGCTGCGCTCATATTCCAGCGCCACGTTGCGCTTGAAGGCGTCGCGGCTGCCGGAATGGTCCACCATCACCGAGTGGTCGATCACCAGGTCCACCGGCGTCAGCGGGTTGATGCGCTGCGGGTCGCCGCCCATGCGCCGCATGGCCTGGCGCATCGCCGCCAGGTCGACCACCGCCGGCACGCCGGTGAAGTCCTGCATCAGCACCCGCGCCGGGCGGAAGGCTATTTCGTGGTCCGAGCGGCGCTTGTCGAGCCAGAGTCCCATGGCGCGGATGTCGTCGACGCGCACGCTGCGGCCGTCCTCGTGGCGCAGCAGGTTTTCCAGCAGCACCCGCAACGAGAAGGGCAGCCGCGCCACCTCGCCGATGCCGGCCTTCTCCGCCGCCTTCAGGCTGTAATACTGGTAGGTCTTGGCGCCGACCTTGAGGCGGCGGCGGGTCTTCAGGCTGTCCAGGCTGGTGGCGCTCACATCATCCCCCATGGCTCGACCGCGGCAGGTGACGGCGGTCGAGGGAATATCTGATCCAAATCGCGTTCCTTGCCAAGGGCATGAATACGCCCCCGACTATTAATAGAGCGCGAAGCGCCCTGGGCGGCATGGCCGCCCCGCCTGTTGTTTGGCGCGCGAAGCGCCCCGGCGGCATGGCCGCCCAGCTTGTTGTTTGGCGCGCGAAGCGCCCTGGGCGGCATGGCCGCCCCGCCTGTTGTTTGGCGCGCGAAGCGCCCCGGCGGCATAGCCGCCCCGCTTGTTGTTTGGCTCGCGAAGCGCCCCGGCGGCATAGCCGCCCCGCTTGTTGTTTGGCGCGCGAAGCGCCCCGGCGGCATGGCCGCCCCGCCTGTTGTTTGGCGCGCGAAGCGCCCCGGCGGCATAGCCGCCCAGCTTGTTGTTTGGCGCGCGAAGCGCCCCGGCGGCATAGCCGCCCCGCCTGTTGTTTGGCGCGCGAAGCGCCCTGGGCGGCATAGCCGCCCCGCCTGTTGTTTGGCGCGCGAAGCGCGCCGGGGGTGCCCTTGCCTGACAGGGTGGAATCGACTATTCGTCTCGACAGTCGGGGAAAAGTCTAAAAAGACGCTATAATCCGGACGGTTGGACCCGGAGGGGAGGCCGGCGATGATCCAAGGCCAGGCGGCGAATGCCGCCCTCGATACATTTCCCAAGCTCTTGCGCGACCTGGCGGAGCGGCGCGGCGGGCGGCCGGCCATGCGTGAAAAG
>CAZIVY010000549.1:0-3095 GCA_964542505.1 uncultured Rhodospirillaceae bacterium | reverse complement strand
GAGCCAGCCGCCTGCTGCAGGCGCCGGCCAGCGAGCGCCAAGCGCCCCAGGCCAAGGGCTTGACGCTCGACACGGTGGACTATGACGAAAAGGGGGAACTGGTGTTGTCGGGGCGGGCCCAGCCGGGGGCGACGGTACAGGCCTATGTGAACAATCAGCCCATCGGCACGGCCATGGCGGACGACAAGGGACAGTGGCAGATGCAGCCGTCCCAGCCGGTGCCCCCGGGCGTCTATACGCTGCGGGTCGATCAGGTAGCCGACGCCGGCAAGGTCGCCTCGCGCGTGGAGGTGCCGTTCCAGCGCGCGACTCAGGCGGATCTGGCGGTACGCGAGGGCAGCGTCATCGTGCAGCCGGGCAACAGCCTGTGGCGCATCGCCCGCAGCCACTACGGCGTGGGCACGCTCTACACCACGATCTACAGCGCCAATCAGGAGCAAATTCGCGACCCCGACCTGATCTATCCGGGCCAGGTCTTCGCGCTTCCCAAGGTCGCCCAGTGAGGCTGGGGCGGTTAGTACCGGGAATCGGAAGTGCGTGGCACACCCCCCACCCCACCCTCCCCCGCAAGGGGGGAGGGAAAATCAAATGGAGATTCCCTCCCCCACAAGGGGGGAGGGAATCTTGATTGCCGCCGACAGGTTGCCCCCTCCCCCTCGACGGGGGAGGCGCGAACGCGATGGCGGTCGCAGGGTGGGGGTGACTCACTCATCCGCGATAGCTGGTACTAGGGTTGGACAGAATGGCGATCGACCCCGACAAGCTTCGCAACTGGAAGCTGGCCGACGTGGCGCACCGCTACACGGAGCGCGACACGATCCTCTATGCCCTGGGCGTCGGCCTCGGCAGCGATCCCACCGACCCGCGCCAATTGCGCTACGTCTACGAGCGCGATCTTGCCGCGCTCCCCTCCATGGCCGTGGTTCTGGCCCATCCGGGGTTTTGGCTGCGGGACCCGGCCACCGGCGTCGATTGGGCGCAGGTGTTGCATGTGGGTCAGACGTTGCGCCTGCACGCAGCCCTGCCGCCGGCGGGCGAGGTGGTGGGAACGACGCGCGTCACCGGCCTGGCCGACAAGGGCGCCGGCAAGGGCGCGTTGCTCACCTCGGCGCGCGAGGTGCGCGACCGCGCCAGCGGCAAGCTCCTCGCCACCCTCACTGGCGCCACGCTTTGCCGGGGCGATGGCGGCTTTGGCGGGCCACGTGAAGTTTCCGCCCCGCCCCATCCCCTGCCCGGCCGTCCGCCCGATTGGGTCTGCGATTTGCCGACGCTGCCCCAGGCGGCGCTGATCTACCGCCTGAGCGGCGACGACAATCCGCTCCACGCCGACCCCGAAGTGGCGCGCCGCGCCGGGTTCGAGCGCCCCATACTGCACGGGCTTTGCACCCTGGGTGTCGCCGCCCACGCGCTGCTGCGCGAGGCTTGCGATTACGACGCCGGCCGCATGCGGTCGCTGGACGTGCGCTTCTCCGCGCCCGTTTTTCCCGGCGAAACCATCCGCACCGAGATGTGGCGCGACGGCGGGGTCGTTTCCTTCCGCGCCAGCGTGCCGGCACGGGGCATCCTCGCCCTCAACCACGGCCGCGCCGAGATCGCCGCCGAGGCGTGGAACTAGGGCGACGTGCACACCGAAGGTTGCAGCGGCATGAGCACCCGCGAACCGCTCAGTCGCCGTAAGGAAATTTCAGACTCCGCGCGTTGAGATAGCCGCGTTCCGACAAATCGCCCCAGCGAAGGCTAGCTTTTCGGAACTTGATGAAGCTGTCGTAAACCCGCTTGGTTATGGAATCGTGCTTGCTCGCTTCGGCCAACACCTCGCCGCTCAGGCGACCCAGCCCCTCTAGGATGGAATCGTCGAACTTGCGCAACAGCACGCCATGGTCGTTGATCAGTTTTTCGAGGGCGACGGTGTTCTTGGCGTTGAACTCGGCGAGCGAATAGCAATTTTCGGCCGCCGCAGCCGTGGCGATCAAATGGCGCTGATCGGCAGTGAAGCCATCCCATAGCCTCTTGTTGATGCCGAGGGCCAGCGCCGTGCCCGGCTCATGGAAGCCTGGATAATAGTAGAGCTTTACCGCGGTGTGGAGGCCGAGCTCGAGATCGTTCCAGGGACCCACCCATTCGCTGGCGTCGATCGCGCCCGATCGCAGCGCCGGCACGATCTCGCCGCCCGCAAGGTTGACCACGGTGGCGCCGAGCCGGCGGAGAACTTCGCCACCCAGTCCGGGCATGCGATAACGCAGCCCCTTGTAGCTTGCAAGCGATGTGACCTCTTTGCCAAACCAGCCGCCCATCTGCACGCCGGTATTCGATCCGAGCAGTGATTTGAGGTTTTAGCCGGCGCTGAGTTCGTCCCACAGTTCCTGTCCACCGCCCTGGTACACCCACGCATTGATTTCGCTGGCGGTGAATCCGAACGGCACGGCGGCAAAAAAGCTGAACGCAGGCGACCGGCTCTGCCAGTAGTATTCGGCTGAATGATACATCTCCGCAACACCCGCCGAGACGGCGTCGAAGACCTCCAACCCGCCGACCATCTCGCCGGCATGGAACACCCTGACTTGCAAGCGGCCGCCGGAACTTTCGGTGATCAGCCGCCCCAGACGTTCGGCGCTGGTGCTGAGGCCAGGAGACCCGCGCGGCCAGGAGGTAACCAATTTCAACTCGCGCAGACCTTGGCCGATGGCGGGAGCCGCAAGAACCGCCGCCGCCGTGCTCGCGCTTCCAAGCCCTTTCAAGACTGCTCGACGCCGCATGGACCCCTCCCAATTGTTCTGCTTTTGGCGCCAAAATATCATGTTATGGAGTTAGCAGGCTGTTGAAAAACTGGTGAACGGCTTGTTCGCTGGGTTTTGCGTTGGCCTGGGCATGTGATTTTCTGTTTCGGGGATCATGTTTTCGGGCGCCGTTGGTTGATTTCCAGGATGGTTCCTTGGTCGTAAACGCGCCTATCGCGTGAGGGCCAGCAGCTTGGGAAGGCGGATCAAGTTGTAGGCGGCCAACGCGAAGAGGAAGACGGCCTTGACCTTGGCCAGGCCGCGCACCTTGACCTGGGTCAAACCGCCGACGGTCTTGGCCCAGCCGAAGATTTCCTC
>CAZIVY010000548.1:0-19907 GCA_964542505.1 uncultured Rhodospirillaceae bacterium | reverse complement strand
GGTCGAGACCTTGGCGCCGCGCAACGTGTCGATTCCGACTCGGATTCCCATGGCGACAACCGACCGATGAAGGGCTTCGAGTACCGGCTCGAAATCTCGGCCCGTCAGTTCGTCGAAGTTGTTCCCGAAAAGGAGTTTGGGCGCCGAGAACTCTATCCGGAGCGTCAACGCGAAGCCGCCCCGCACCTTCCGCTTGATCAGGGTCAGGCGCGGCGCGTAGCGGCCGGCCGCAAGTTCCGACTTCGTCGGGTTCAGCACGCTGACGAAATTGCCGCGTGCGCCGAGCGGGTAGTAGGGGGGCACCAGGAGGCCTTTCGCGGACGGGCTGAAACGGTCCGGTTCGAGAGCCTCAAACTGATGCTGGTCGAGCGTCAGCGCGATCGTATCCAGCATCGTTCCGGCTCAATACGTCTTTCAGCTTCGCGAAGATCGCCTCCTCGATGGCCAGGCCGATGGGCTTCCGGATCGGATGGAAGACGCTCAACTGCCCGTCCCCGACCCGCCGTGTCGGATAGGTCAGCCGGTATCCCGATCCGACCAGCTTGCGATGAACCGCGATGCCGCTGAGGTAAATCTGATCATCGAGAACGACGCTCGCGAATGCGATCAGCCCGTCCTTCGGCTTGACGAACGCGATGTCCACTTCGGTCACTTGCATTGTCAGTACCTTTTTCGGGAATCTCGGAGTCGATTTGGGTCAGGAGGGCCACGAATCCCGCCAGATTGATGACGGCATTGGTTAGCGCGCCGCCGGTCAAGGCATGGCCCGAGAATGCACCAAGTTGCGCGTCCAAGCCGTTCTTGAAATCTGATGATTTCTGCTTCATGCACCCGAAGGGTGCGCTATCGAGCGCCGACAAGCGATCAATCGGCGGTCACAAAACAATCCTTGAGGGTCACAAATGCGCCAATGAGAAAGTCAGAAATTTAGGTTGTTGGATTTTTTGCCACGCGGACGAAGTTATCGTAATAGGGCTTCAGTTTTTGCAGCACGGTGCTCCGTCCGATATCCCGCCCCCACTTCTGACGGCACCAACTTTGCATTTCCGCGATCAAGGCTTCCTGCTTTTTTGGCAGACTGTCTGCCTTCAATCGCTTGGCAATCTCAAGATGGAACTCGTCCCAATTGTGCGGAGGTCGCCCGCGCTTGGCGTCCGGGACAACAGATGAACCATCGTGGTCTTGAATAACGAATGAATCGCCAATGCGCACGACGCCGTGAACGGCATCGGTCTTAAGGGCTGGAAAGACCTGAAAGAGTTCTTCGGTTTTTACCTGGATCAGGGCGTACGCATTGCCCCTCCCCTCGGCGCAGCTTTCCATCCATACAATCTTGTTGGATAGCCAATAATCTGAAGGGATCACTTCCCAAGGCTCCTTTGCCCAATCTGACCAGTAATCGTCGTCGTCGGGATGTCGCAAGGAAGCCGAAACTGTTCGCTTTGGCAGCATCTTACCCAGCGCGACCAATCTACCCTCGCGCAAGGCGAGAAAGAGCCGATTCTTGTGGATGTCGAGGAATTGCTCAAATTCGCCATCCCATTCAGCTTGACGGCGATGAAAGGCGACGGATTCCCTCAAGTCGATTTCGAGCCTGTCTTTATCCTCCTTCGGCAGATCAAGCTTGAGCAGCGCTCGGATGTTTTCCGGCGTCTGATGGTAGTCACCCGCTTTAAAGTCCTCGTATTCCGGATTTGACGGCAATCCGGCCCTTTGACATTCAGAATCGGTGACCACCTGGACCTCGCGGAGGTTCTGCTCCAGACCCCCAATTTCATTTTGGTCGATACGCTCATCGACCTCGTTCAAGCCTTCGGCGGCTAGTGGAATTTTATTCAGGGCCACCCATAGAAGGGCTTCGCTCAAATAGCAGCGGTCCGCGACTTCGGCGGGAACCAAAACCGTCGGCAAGGAATTGCTTGGTGGTGTCTCTACATCGCTCACGACATCGGCCATGCCAAGCACCCCGTTTACGGCTTAGTCACAGGGGGCCGATCATACCGGACGACTTACCCTGCATGACAAGTCGTCAAAAACGGCGGTCAAGATGACAGTGCGCAGGCCGGGCCTGACCCTCAAGGCCTTTTCGCCCTACGCTGCTACTCCAAGGGTCGGCATTGCGGCCTTGAGGGCCAAAATTTGATCGAATCGTTCGGTTCGAACTGTATGCAAGAAGGCCAACCAGGCCCGCGGAGCATCCGCGGCTGGACGCCCGAGCGGGTGGCCACCGAACCGAGAGCGCATTTGCCTGCTTCCCATGTGCTAGTACCGACTTTCGCAAATACGTGAGTCACCCCCACCCCAACCCTCCCCCGTCGAGGGGGAGGGAGAAGTATTTGACACGCCATCAACATTCCCTCCCCCCTTGTGGGGGAGGGCAAGGGTGGGGGGTGTGTCACGCACTTCTGATTCCGGGTACTAGTATCCCTTTGATTCTGAAATTCGCTTTGCGCCCGATATCCAACTCCGGCGAATTTCAGAATCGGGACACTAGGGAAAAATCATCACTTCGATGGGCGTGGGGTCGAAGCCGTTGCAGGGATTGTTGATCTGCGGACAGTTCGACAGCACGCACAACAAGTCCATGGCAGCCAGAATATCGACGTAGTGGCCCGGTTCGTCGGCGCCGTCGATGATCGCCAACCGACCGTCCTCCTCCACCGGCACGGGCATGAAGAAATTGAGATTGGGGACGATGTCGCGCTTCGACATGCCGTGCCGCGCCAGTTCGGCCAAGAAATTGTCGCGGCAGGAATGCAGGTGGCGGGCCGGCTCGCCAAAGCGGACGACATTCGCTTCCGCGCTGCAACAGCCTACCAGCGTGTCATGGGCGCCGAGGGTATCGGCCACCACCGCCGCCAGCGCCCGGCCGCGGTTGGAATAGAGCCGGGTACCAAGGGTCACGGCGGTGCTGGCCTGGGTCAGCAGCGTCAACTGGGCGTCGTAGCGCTCACTGGTGTCGCTGGAGGCGTAGATAAGGGCGTCCACCGCCTGCTCGCCCACCAGGTCGACGATGCGGAGCGTCTCGCCCCGGCGCACCAGGCCCGACCAGGCCCGGCCCGGCGGGATGACCTGGCGGTAGCGTGACGCCGGTGTCTTAGTCTTAGGCGCCGCGGCCATGGTCGCCCTTCCCCATTGCGGCCAAATAGGCGTCCGTCCGCGCGAAGGCGCGTTCCGCCTCAGCCGTCGCGGAGCGGCAGAAATCCGATATGCCCAGGCGTTCGGGACGCCAAACGGACAGGACCACGTCCTTGGCCACGGCGCCCGCCGGGGCCAGGGGATGGGGCGTGTTGGACACCACCGCCAGCAGGTCCATCTCGGCGTGAAGATCGACATAGGTTCCGGCCAGTTTGGCCCCATGGTCCCAGGTGAAGCGCTGGGCGGCGCAGCGCACGGGCGCGAAGAAAGTCACCGGGGCGTGCAGGTCGCGGGTTTCCAGCCCCAGCTTGGCCATGCCCAAAGCGAGGTTCTCAAGGCCATTGCGTGTTTCGAGCGGCGAGGACGCGGCGTCGATGCGCGGCGGGCCGGCGCCTAACAGAACGTCATGGCGCCCGCAGGTGTCCTCGACCATCGACGCCAGGACCCGGCCCATGTCGGAAAGCAGCATCCTCCCGCGGGCGATTCCCACCGTCCATTGCACCTTGACCGTGTCGGTGGCGCAGAACCGCTCGCTCGGATCGATGGCGTTCCAGAACAGGCAGGAGAGCCCCGGCGTGCCCGGTTCGTTGTCGAGGCGAAGACAGGTTCCCGCCGGTACGCGGCCATGCCAGTACCAACCGGCGGGTAAGACGGTTCGCGCCCTGATGGACGCCGGCGGAATCGTTCGCGGCTGGCGGGGGGCGGCGGCCATGCGGGCGTCGAATTCGCCCAAGGCCAGGCTCTCGGCGCGCAACGCTTCGTAGCGCGCCCGAAGCGCCGCGATCCGTTCCTGTTTGGTCACGTGTAGCGGGCCAAGAACTGCCGCGCGCGGGCGGTTTCGGGACGATTGAAAAAGTCATCGGGCGCCCGGCGCTCCACCACGGCGCCGTGATCGATGAAGACGATCTCGTCGGATACCTCGCGGGCGAAGTCCATTTCATGGGTGACGACCACCATCGTCATGCCTTCCTCGGCCAGCGCGCGCATGACGGCGAGAACCTCGCCCACCAACTCGGGATCGAGGGCGCTGGTGGGTTCGTCGAACAGGATCACCTCGGGGTTCATGGCCAGCGCGCGGGCAATGGCCACACGCTGTTTCTGCCCGCCGGAGAGCATGTAGGGATAGGCGTCTCGCTTGTCGCCGATGCCGACCTTTTCCAGAAGCTTGTCGGCACGGGCGATGGCGGCGTCCTTCGCCATGCCCAGGACGTGGATGGGCGCCTCGGTGACGTTTTCGAGAACGCTCAGATGCGGCCACAAGTTGAAGCTCTGGAAGACCATGCCGATGCGCGCCCGCATGCGCGAGAGATCGCGGTCCGACATGCGGCCGCGGTCGCTGGCCCGCACGCCAATGCGGACGCCGGCGATCAACACCTCGCCGCTGTCGGGTTCCTCCAGCCAGTTGATGCAGCGGAGAAGCGTGGACTTGCCGGAACCCGACGGGCCCAGCACGCTGACGGTCTGGCCGTGGGCGACGTTCATGCAGACATCGCGCAGGACCACGAGCCCGGCAAAGCTCTTGGTGACGTTCCTTACCTCAACGGCGAACGACGGCGTCTGTGTTTCCAAGGCCCCTACTCTCCGCGGCGCTTCCGGTGCGCGCCACAAGCGTCTCGATCAGGATGCTGGTCAGCCAATATAACCCGATGGCCACGATGAAGGCCTCGAAGGGGATGAAATACTGGGACTGCACGGCGCTCGCCGCCGCGGTCAATTCGCGGACGGTGATGATGGAGAGGAACGCCGTGTCCTTCATGCAAATGATGACCTGGTTACCGAGCACGGGCGCCGAGCGCAGCACCAATTGGGGCAGGACGATGCGCCGGTACATGCCAAAACGCGTGAAGCCGTGGGCGCGCGCGGATTCGGCCTGGCCCGTGGACAAGGTCGCCCAGGCGCCGCGCAGGATCTCGGCGAAATAGGCGGCGTGGTAGGTGATCAGGGCGACGAAGCCCGCGGTCCAGGCGTCGAAGCGGATGCCGAGGCTCGGCAGGCCGTAATAGAGAATGTAGACGTAGATCAGGAACGGCAGCATGCGCAGTCCGTCCACCGCGCCGCGGACGGCCCTGGCGGACCAACCCCGGCCAGTTTGAATCGCCAGCGTGACCAGGGCGCCCAGCAGAAAGGCGGCGACCACCGAAAGGCTGAAAAGAATGAGCGTATTGGCGAATCCGCCGAGGATCATGTCGCGGTGGTTCCAGAGAATGTCCCACTTGTTCATGGCGCGCCGTCACATGGCCAAGCGTTGGGCGTGGGCGTCGAGCAGGCGCTGCAAGCGGACCAGCAAGCCGATCACCACCACATAAAGGACGGCGGCGGCAAGGATCGGCGGCAAGGGTTCATAGGTGACGGCGGAAATCCGGTTGGTGACCCGCGTCAGGTCGACAATGCCGATCACGGCGATGGCCGGACTGGCCTTGATCAAAAGCGTCATCTCGTTGACCAGACCGGGCAGACTGGTGATCCAGATCTGGGGCAGCATGATGCGGCGGAAAATAAGCATCCGCGTCATGCCGGCGGCGCGCGCCGCCTCGACCTGCTCGCGCGGGAAGCTTCGGATCGCCGCCCGCCATACCTCGGCGTTGAAGGCGGCGGTGTTGAGGAGCAGCGTGGCGATCGCGGCCGTGTAGCGGTCGAGGGGAATGCCCAGGACCGGCGCGCCGACGAAGATGAAGAGCACCAGCGTCACCAGCGGGGTGGCGCGGCCAAAGCTCACATAAAGAACGACGATATGTCCGACCACGGGGACCCGCGCCTCGCGCAACAACGCGAGGGCGAGTCCCAGGGGCACGCCGCCGAGGATGGCGACAGCCGAAATCCAGGCCGTGGTCCATGCACCAAGCAGCAGCGTATGAAGCGCCGCCTGGTCCACGTCTCCGCCGTGGCGCCGGGCGCCGCCCGGTCGGTCTTATTGGATCCCGGCCAGCTTCTTGTACTGCTCGAAGGTCAAGATCGATTCGGCGGGCAGATCCGGGAAGGCGGTTCCGAACCACTTGTTCTGCAATTCGGCCAGCTTGCCGGTCTTGCGCAGATCCGCCACGAAGTCGTTCAAATAGGCGAGCAGGTCACTGTTCGCCTTCGGCACTGGCCAGGCGTGGAAGCCGGCGCCGGAAACAGGCTGGCCGATGGCGAACACGTCGCCGCGCGTCTTCATCAGCGCCGTGGCGTTGATGATGCCGTTGACGGCGTAGTCAAGCCGGCTGTTCGCCAGATCCTCGTAGACCTCCGGATAGGAGGGGTATTCCACCACCTTTCCGAGCTTGCCGCCGGTCTTCTTGAGCATGGCGTCGAGTTCGGGCAGGCGGGAGAGGAGGACGCTGCCGGCCTGGACGCCGACGGTGAGGCCGTTCAGGTCGTTAACCGCCTTGATCCGGTTGTCGTTTTTCCGCTTGATGTAATAATGGGTGGCGCCGGCGACGGGGGCGACGAAATTGAAGACCTGCAGCCGTTCCTGGCTGACGATGGAACCCGTGATCGCGGTGTCGTACTTGCCGGTGGAAACCGCGGCCAGAAGCCCGGTCCAGGGCAGGATTTCCTGGCGAATCTCGAACTTGGCGTATTTCTTCAGCTCGGCGACCACGTCGTGATGAAAGCCCTTGGGCTTTCCGCCCTCGACGAATTCGAAAGGCGCGTAATCGTCCTCGGTGGCGACGGTCATGTAGCCGCGCGCCTGGATTTCCTTGAGAGATGCCGCCGACGCAACGGCCGGGACCAACGCCAGGGCCATGAATCCCATGCCCATGACGGCGCGGCGCGAAATCAGAAGCGACAGCAAGCGAACCCGCATTTCATCCTCCCCTGTGCATGCGCGGATCGTTATTGAGCCGCAGCATATTTTTTTCACCAGTCGGATATTATGCTACCGAATGCCCAGCTGTTCCACCGAAATCGCCTTCGGACGGCGGTCGGCGCCATTGGTTCGCACGATGTCCATGGGGCAAGCGGAAATCACCAAGACCAGATTCATCAAGGCCTTAAGGGTTACCGAATCACCCCTGGCCGCGAGCGGTGGCTCGATGACCAGACCGCCGTCCGGGCCGATGACCACGTTCTCGAACAGATTGACGGGACTGGGTATTTCGGGCGCAGCCAACCCGAGTTCAGCCAGGGCCTCGGCGAGATTATCCGCGCAATTGCGATGCGGGGCCGGATGGCCCAGCAGCATGTAGCGCGACTGGTCGCAGGCGGAGAGCAGTAGATCGTGCGTTCCAGGCGAGGTATCGGCCACCAGCGCCAGCATGGGCCGCCGGCGGCTGGAGTAGAACGCCTCGCCCACCGTGGGCGTCAACCGCTCGACACAGGACCGCGTATGTTCGGTCGACAGCGCCTCGCCGAGGCCGGGGAGCGCGAAGGCGAACATGTCCGCCACCTGCGGACCTTCGGGCAGACCGATGCGGATGCAATGGCCGGAATCGAGGCAATACGCCTTTCCGTGTCCCGCCGCGACCAGTGTCGAAGCCCCGCCCAAGCGCCTGCCCCCTTAGGTGACTTGGCCAATCCGCCGATCCTGCAAGACTAGGCGTCGCCGCTTTTGCCGGCAACGCCGAATCTGGTTAATTTGGCGCCGTGCTAATGTTCGGGACCGCGTGACACGGCGCGGCAATCAGGGTGAGGACGGGCAAGGAATGCTGAAAATCTGGGGACGGCGCAATTCCATCAACGTGCAAAAGGTCATGTGGGCGGTGGGCGAACTCGGCCTCGCGCATGAGCGCATCGAGGCCGGCGGGAGCTTCGGCGTGGTTAACGAGGCGTCCTACGCCGCGCGCAATCCCAACCGCCGCGTGCCAACCATCGACGACGGCGGCGTGGTGCTTTGGGAATCGAACGTGATCGTGCGCTATCTGGCCGCCAAGCATGCGCCGGGCAAGCTCATCCCCACCGATATCGTGGCGCGCGCCAAGGCTGAAATGTGGATGGATTGGCAGCAGACCGCGATCAGCCCGGTGCTCGGCCCGCTGTTTCTCGGTCTCATCCGCACGGCGCCGGAAAAACGCGACATGAAAGCGATCGAGGCCAGCGCCGAGAGCGTCAAGGGCGCGCTGGCGTTGCTCGACGGGCACCTCGCCGGCCGGGCCTACGTCAACGGAGACAGCTTTACCGTCGCCGACATTCCGGTGGGTTGCGCGGTCTATCGCTGGTACGCCTTGCCGACCGAGCACCCGAACCTGCCCAACCTCCGCGCCTGGTACGAACGCCTGACCAAGCGGCGGCCGTACGCGGAACATGTGATGCTGCCTCTCACCTGAGAGCCGCGCGCGATTAAATTGAACGCCACGGCGCGCTTGCGCCGCCGGCGGCCCCACATCCGCGCATAGCCGGCGAATTCCCGCCCCGGATACCCGATGGGATGACGCGCGTCATCCCAATGCGCCATCATTCTGACGGCGTATAATCACCCAGGACTATCCAATTGCCCCAAATGGGATAGACCAAGGGATATCCAAATAGTCGCGCCAAGTGTCTATCCTTATGATTTATTGACCTTTACAGTCACATTCATCACTATGCACCCCGGAATTAAGTAAAAGACGCTCTCGATTGAAGGAAAAGGCGCGGGATTTCTCAATCCTGGCGCCGGCTAGGGACCGAACTCGCAACGACGGGCCGCCGGCCAGAGCCGCCATCCTTGATCCGACAGAGCGCGGAAATTCAAGGGAGAGCGCGTGGCAAACGCGGGCTCCCCGGGGGCGCACTTGACCGACGCGGCAGCCATTGCCGCGATCGATTTCGTTCCGCCTCCACGAGTTTGGGATTCATCGGTCATCGCCAGTTCCTGGCGATCGCCGCATAGGGAGGCGTCCGACGGCCATGGCTTCATTCATCCGCTCCGACCTGGAATTCATCCTGCAGCAGATCCTCATCGCCGAAGCCGGCGGGTTGGACGGATCCAATCTGCACAACGTGATCCCCAATTCGTTCGCGCCCTTGGGGCTGCGGACGGTGGACGGATCGTTCAACAACCTGGTCCCGGGACAGAGCGAATTCGGCGCCGCCGACAACAACTTCCTACAATTGCTGCAACCCAATTTCACCAATGAAATGGACGAGGCCCCATTCGATACGAATGGTCCGGCCCCGGGTGGCGTGACCAGCAACACCAACTATGCCAGCACCGTCACCGTCATCGACTCCGATCCGCGCATCATCTCGAACCTGATCGTCGATCAGACCGTTAACAACCCGGTGGCGTATGAAACGGCTTTCGATCCCGGCGTGAACGGCGTTTTCGAATATGGCAGCGCCGGCGTGGATGACATTTTTGGCACCGCCGACGACCTCGTCACCGACGATGTCTTGAAGCCTGGCGCCTCCATCGTCGACGGCTTCCGCACCGACGGAACGCCCTTCCAGACCTTCGCATTCGCCAACGTGACGCCGGACGTGGGCCTATCGGCGCCGTTCAACGAGTGGTTCGTGTTCTTCGGCCAGTTTTTCGATCACGGCCTCGACCTGGTCGATAAGGGCGGCGCCGGCAATGTGTTCATCCCGCTGATGCCGGACGACCCGCTCTTTGTCATCGGCAGCCCGACCAACTTCATGGTGCTGACGCGGGCCACCAACACGTCGGTCAGTGCCGGCGTCGACACGATCTTCGGCACCGCCGACGACGTTCACACCCAAAACAACCAGACCACCCCTTTCGTCGACCAGAACCAGACCTACACCGCGCATGCCTCGCACCAGGTGTTCCTGCGCGAATACGCGCTCAATGGCGCCGGCCGCCCGATCGCCACCGGCCGGCTGATCGATGGCGCCGGCGGCATCGGCAATTGGGCCGAGGTCAAGGCCCAGGCGGCGGATTTGTTGGGCATCCAGCTGACCGACGCGAATATCTTCAACGTTCCGCTGCTGGCCACCGATGCCTACGGCAGGTTCATTCCCGGGGCGAACGGCTTCGCCCAGTTCGTGACCAACCTCGGTCTCGTCGAGGCGAACCCGGCGGCCAATGGCGGCCTAGGCTCCCTGGTGCCCGCCAACGCGATGTTCACCGGCCATGCCTTCCTGAATGACATCGCGCACAACGCGGTTCCCGTCAGCGTCGGCGGCGTGTTGCAACCCGACGCAGACATCATCAACGGCAATGCCGTTCCGGTCGGCCCGGCGGGTAACAACCTCCAGTACGACAACGAGCTGCTTGACTCCCATTTCATCACCGGCGACGGCCGCGGCAACGAAAATATCGGCCTGACCACCGTTCACTTCATCTTCCACGCCGAGCACAACCGCCTGGTGGAACACACCAAGCAAGTGCTGGTGGACGACGCGCAGGCGATGCTTGCCGGCGGCGCCACCCAGGCCGCCGCGGTCGCCTTCCTGAACCAGTGGCTGCTGGTCGACGTGGCAGCGGTTCCGACCGACGCGCAAATCCCGACGCTGGGATGGGACGGCGAGCGCCTGTTCCAGGCGGCGCGCTTCGGCACCGAGATGCAGTACCAGCATCTGGTGTTCGAGGAATTCGCGCGCAAGGTGCAGCCGAATGTCGACGCCTTCCTGGCGCCCCTCGGTTACGACGCGACCATCAACCCGGCGATCATGGCCGAGTTCGCGCACGTGGTCTATCGCTTCGGCCACACGATGCTGTGGGAGACGGTCGACCGCTTCGACGCCAACTTCAACGCCAATCCCATTGGCCTCATCCAGGCCTTCCTCAACCCGCTGGAGTTCCTGGCCAGCGGCCCGACGCCGGCGGAGGCGGCCGGCGCCATCGTGCGCGGCCTGACCCGGCAGGCGGGCAACGAGATCGACGAGTTCATCACCGAGGCGCTGCGCAACAACCTGGTCGGCCTGCCGCTCGATCTCGCGGTCCTCAACCTGGCGCGCGGCCGCGACACCGGCGTTCCCTCGCTCAACATGGCGCGGACCGAATTCTTCGCCATGACCGGCGACACCCAGCTCGCGCCCTACACCAGCTGGGTCGACTTCGCGGCGCACCTGAAGCATGAGGCGGCGATCATCAACTTCATCGCCGCCTACGGCACGCACGCGTCGATCACCATCGAGACGACGACCGCCGGCAAGCGCGCGGCGGCGGTGGCCCTCGTCGTCGGCGGCGCGGGAGCGCCGGCCGACCGCGTCGACTTCCTGAACGCGACTGGCGCCTACGCCGGCGGCAGCCTCGGCGGCCTGAACACCGTCGACCTCTGGGTCGGCGGCCTGGCCGAGGAGCAGATGCCGTTCGGCGGCCTGCTGGGCTCGACCTTCAACTTCGTCTTCGAGACGCAGATGGAGAATCTGCAGAACGGCGACCGGTTCTATTACCTGTCGCGCACCGCCGGGCTCCAATTCGGCGCCGCGTTGGAGAACAATTCGTTCGCCGCCCTGGTGATGCTCAACACCGACGCAACCCACCTTCCGGCCGAAATCTTCACGACGCCGACCTGGATCCTCGAGGTCAATCAGGCGCAGCAGTTCACCGGCCTCGGTGTTTCGCTGCGCGACGATCCCACGGGCGGCACCGATCTGGTTCCGCTGGTCATTCGCGACAACCCGGCGACGCCCGGCCCGGATGCGAACTACCTCAAGTACACCGGCGAGGACCACGTCGTCCTCGGCGGCACCGCGGGTAACGACATCCTCATCTCCAGCATCGGCGACGACACGATCTACGGCGACGCCGGCAACGACCGCATCGAGGGCGGCGACGGCGTCGACAACATCTTCGGCGGCGCCGGCGACGACATCATCACCGACCTGGGCGGCGACGACGTCATCCACGGCGACGCCGGCAACGACGTCATCCACGGCGGCAACGGCCTCAACCTGATCCTCGCCGGCGAAGGCAACGACTTCATCATCACCGGCGAGGACGTTACCGAGACCTTCGGCGGCACCGGCAACGACTTCATCCTCGGCAGCATCACCAACCTGCCCGCGATCGGCGGCGAAGGCGACGACTGGATCGAGCGCGGCACCCAGGACGGCGCTCCTGGCGACAACTTCGACCCGCGCGCGTTGGACAGCATCACCGGCAACGACGTCTTCATTGGCGCCGGCGGCTTCGACGAGTTCATCGGCGAAGGCGGCGACGACATCATGTACGGCTCCGACGGCCAGGAAAAGATGGACGGCGCGTCCGGCTACGACTGGGCGACCTACATCCAGGCCGCGGGCGGCGTCAGGGCCGACCTGCTCAACTCGCTCTTCACGCGCTCGGCGCCGACGCCGTCGAACTCGTCGCTCTACGACCTGTACGCGTTCGTGGAAGGTCTGTCGGGTTCGCAGTTCGGCGACGTGCTGCGCGGCGACGACAGCGACAACGCCGACCTGCTCATTGCAGGCGCGCGCGGCAGCATTCTCACCAATGTCGGCCTGATCAACAACCTGAGCCAACTGATCGGCGCCGGCGTAACCTCGTTCGGCGGCGGCAACATCATCCTCGGCGGCGGCGGCAGCGACATCATCGAAGGCCGCGCCGGCGACGACATCATCGACGGCGACCGCTTCCTCAATGTGCGCATCAGCGTGCGCGCCAACATCGACGGCACGGGCCCCGAGATCCGCACCGTCAAGAGCATGGCCGATCTGGTGCCGGACATGTTGTCGGGCGCCCTCAACCCCGGCCAGCTGGTCATCGTGCGCGAGATCCTGACCGCCAGCGGTCCCAATTTCGACACCGCCATGTTCTCCGGCAACCGCGCCAATTACACGATCAACGTCGGCGGCGACGGCACCGTTGTCGTCATCGACAATGTCGGCCTGGTGAACCCGCTGGGCATCGTCATCAAGACCGACGGGACCGATACCTTGCGGGGCATCGAGCGCCTGCAGTTCGCCGACCAGGCCGTCGTCCTGACGGCCGGCACCAACGCCGGGCCAGTGGGTCTGCTCACCATCAGCGACACGACCCCGTCCGTGGGCCAGACCCTGACCGTATCCGCGGCCGGCGTTACCGACGCCAACAATCCGGGCGCGGTCGCCACCCGGCCGATCACATTCACCTGGCAGTTCGAGCGCATCCCCGGCACCGGGCGCTTCGAGGACATCGTCACGCCGAACGGACTGGGCGGCGACACCACCACCGCCGATGGCGCTACCTTGGTGGTTCCGTCGACGGCCGCCGCGCTCAACCTGGATGGCCTGAGGCTGCGCGTCCGCGCCGTCTATCAGGACGCCACGGGCGTGCTGGAAAACGTGTTCTCCGCGCCGACCGCGGCGGTCGCCGGCGTCGTCGCTCCGGCGCCGTTGGCTCCGATACCGGTCGAGTCGACGACCTTCTCCGCCGGCATTCACCTGATCCGGTCGGACCTCTCGTTCATTCTCGACCAGATCAAGATCGCCGAACAGCATGCGGCGGGCGCCAACTTGCTCTCGCTGCTGCCGAACGAGCGCGTGCCCTTCGGCCTGCGCACGGTCGACGGATCGTTCAACAACCTGGTCCCCGGCCAGGAAATGTTCGGCGCCGCTGACCAGAACTTCCCGCAACTGCTGACGCAGACCTTCATAAATGAAGGGGACGACGCGTTCGGTCCGGTCACCAACAACAATTATTCCACCTTCGGCCCCAGCGCCAACGTCGCCGACGCCGATCCGCGCATTATCTCGAACCTGATCGTCGACCAGACCGTCAACAACCCGGTGGTTTACGAGACCGTTTTCGATCCCGGCCTGAACGGTGTTTTCGAGTATGGCAGCGCCGGCCTGGATGACAAGTTCGGCACCGCCGACGACCTGCCCACCGACGATGTCTTGAAGGATGGCGTCTCCATCGTTAACGGCTCCCGCTTCGATGGCACGCCCTTCCAGACCTTCCAAATCAACAACGTGACGCCGGACGTGGGCCTGTCGGCGCCGTTCAACGAGTGGTTCGTGTTCTTCGGCCAGTTCTTCGATCACGGCCTTGACCTGGTCAACAAGGGCGGCGCAGGCAATGTGTTCATCCCGCTGATGCCCGATGACCCGCTCTTTGTCCCCGGCAGCCCGACCAACTTCATGGTGCTGACGCGGGCCACCAACACGCTGATCCAAGCCGGCGCCGACGGCGTCTTCAACACCGCCGACGACCGCCACTTCCAGAACAACCAGACGACGCCGTTCGTCGACCAGAACCAGACCTACACCTCGCATCCCTCGCACCAGGTTTTCCTGCGCGAGTACGCGTTGGTCGGCGGCCGCCCGGTCGCCACCGGCGCGCTGCTGGACGGCGCGTTTGGCGGTCTGCCCACATGGGCCGAAGTCAAGGCGCAGGCGCAGGCCATGCTCGGCATCGCGCTCGACGACCAGGACTTGTTGAACCTGCCCCTGCTGGCGACCGACGCCTACGGCAAGTTCATCCCCAACCCGGCCACGGGCTTCGCCCAGATCTCCACCCTCGCGGGCCTGCAGTCCGGCACGCCGGGCGCACCGGTTAACGCCACCTTGGCGATCCGCACCAACCATGCCTTCCTGGACGACATCGCCCATACCGCGAATCCGTCCGGCAAGACGGCCGATAACGATACGGCGCTCGGCCTCGCCGATAGCGTGACCACGGCTGGCAAGTACGACAATGAGTTGCTGGATCGTCACTTCATCACCGGCGACGGCCGCGGCAACGAAAATATCGGCCTGACCACCGTTCACACCATCTTCCACGCCGAGCACAACCGGCTGGTCGACCACGTCAAGGACGTGGCGATCGCCTCGAACGATGTCGCGTTCCTCAACCAGTGGCTGAGAGTTCCGGTCGTGGCTCTGCCGGTGACACCCGCCGCAATCGCGGCGTTGCAGTGGAACGGCGAGCGTATCTTCCAGGCGGCGCGCTTCGGCACCGAGATGCAGTACCAGCATCTGGTGTTCGAGGAATTCGCGCGCAAGGTCCAGCCGATGGTCGACCTCTTCTTCGCGGCGACGCAGGTCTACGACACCACGATCAATCCGGCGATCGTGGCCGAGTTCGCGCACGTGGTCTATCGCTTCGGCCACTCGATGCTGACCGAGACGATCGACCGCTTCGACCCCAACTTCAACGTCGTGGGCGACGGAAATCCGACCCTGGCGGGCAACCAGCAGATCGGCCTCATCCAGGCCTTCCTCAACCCGCTGGAATTCGAAGCCAGCGGCGCGAACGCGGCCGAGGCGGCCGGCGCCATCATCCGCGGCATGACCCGCCAGGTGGGCAACGAGATCGACGAGTTCATCACCGAGGCGCTGCGCAACAACCTGGTCGGCCTGCCGCTCGACCTCGCGGTCCTCAACCTGGCGCGCGGCCGCGACACCGGCGTGCCCTCGCTCAACCTGGCGCGGGCCGAGTTCTACGCCATGACCGGCGACGCCCAGTTGAAACCCTACACGAACTGGGTCGACTTCGCGGCGAACCTGAAGCATCAAACCGCGGTCATCAACTTCATCGCCGCCTACGGCACGCACGCGTCCATCACCGGCGCCACATTGCTGGCGGACAAGCGCGCCGCCGCCATGGCCCTGGTGCTTGGCGGCGCGGGCGCTCCGGCGGATCGCCTCGACTTCCTGAACGCGACTGGCATCTATGCCGGCGGCAGCCTCGGTGGCCTGAACACCGTCGACTTCTGGGTCGGCGGCCTGGCCGAGAGGCAGATGCCCTTCGGCGGCCTGCTGGGCTCGAGCTTCAACTTCGTGTTCGAAGAACAGATGGAGAAGTTGCAGAACGCCGACCGCTTCTACTACCTGGAGCGCACCAACGGCCTCAACTTCCTCCACGAGCTGGAGAACAACTCGTTCGCCAAGCTGATCATGGCCAACACCGACGCGACCCACCTTCCGGGTGACGTCTTCTCGACTCCGACCTGGATCCTCGAGGTCATTCAGTCGCAGCAATACACTGGTCTCGGCCTCGACGGGCGCGCCGATCCCGAAGGCGGCACCGCGCTCAATCCGCTGGTCATCCGCGACAACCCGGCGACGGTTGGCCCGGACGGGAATTACCTGCAGTACACCGGCGAGGACCACGTCGTCCTTGGCGGCACCCCGGGCAACGACATCATCGTCTCCAGCATCGGCGACGACACTATCTATGGCGATGCCGGCGACGACCGCCTCGAAGGCGGCGACGGCGTCGATAACATCCTTGGCGGCGCCGGCGACGACATCATCACCGATCTCGGCGGCGACGACGTCATCAAGGGCGGCGACGGCAACGACGCCATCCACGGCGGCAACGGCCTCAACCTGATCATCGGTGGCGCCGGCCAGGACTTCATCGTCACCGGCGAGGACTCCAACGAGGCCTTCGGCGGCACGGGCAACGACTTCATCCTCGGCAACCGGGCCGACGAACAGAATGCGGGCAACGAAGGCGACGACTGGCTCGAGTTGGGCGCCGCCGACGGCGCGCCCGGCGACAATTTCGATCCGCTCGGCCGCGATCCGATCGTCGGCAATGACGTGTACTACGGCGACACCACCGTCGACATCATGAACGCCGAAGGCGGCGACGACATCATGATGGGCAATGGCGGACAGAACGACCACTATCTCGGCCTCTCCGGTTTCGACTGGGCCTCCTACCAGCACAATACGGGCCCCGTGGTCGTCGTCCTCGATCTGCAGTTCGAAAACGAAGCCGCGGCCGTCGCGTTGAATCCGGCGATCTTGGACAAGCTCCAAGAGGTGGAAGGCATGTCCGGCTCGGCGTTCGGCGACGTCCTCTTCGGCTCCAACAAGCTGACGGCCGCCTTCGCCACCGCCGGCTTCACCGGCAGCATCCTGACCAATTTCGACCTCATCGCCGGCCTGCGGGCCCTGTTCCCCGCCGGCACCACCTCGTTCGCGGGTGAGATCATCCTCGGCGGCGGCGGCAGCGACATCATCCGCGGCGGCTGGGGCAATGAAATCATCGAAGGCGACCGGTACCTCAACGTGCGCATTGCCGGCGTCGACAACAACCTCGTGCCGTTCAGCTATGACCGCATGCAAGGGGAACTGGTAACGCGGGTGTTCGCGGGCGAGATCAATCCCGGCAACATGCACATCGTGCGCGAGATCCTGACCGCGGCCGGCGGACCGAACTTCGACACCGCCATGTTCTCGGGCGACCTCCGCGACTACTCGATCTCCATCAACGGCGTCCTGCAAGATAACGCTGTCTTGGCGGCCGGAGGGGTCACGATCAACTCCAATGACCTCGTCATTGTCGACAACAATGGCGGCAATGACGGGATCGATAGACTGCGCGGCATCGAGCGGCTGCAGTTCACGGACCAGGCGATCGTGCTCAACGGCTCGAACTTCGCGCCGACGGGCGTGCTGACCGTCAACGACCCGACCCCGACCGAAGGGCAGCTGCTGTCCGTGTCGGCGCTTGGCGTCACCGATGCGAACAATGTCACCCCGACCAATCCGACCGGGGCGGTCACCGGGCCCGTCGACTTTACCTGGCAGGTCGAAGCCACCGGCGGCAGCTGGATCGACATCATTGTCGACAACGGCGTCACCAAGGAAGCGGCGAACGGCGCCACCTTCACGCCCGGCAACCTCGAGGTCGGCGTGGCACTGCGTGTCCGCGCCATCTATAGGGACGCCAATGGCGTGCTGGAGCAGGCGTTCTCCGACCCGACGGCGGCGGTCGCCAATGTCAACAACGCGCCGGTGGGCACCGCCTCGATCAGCGACAACACCCCGACGGCAACCCAGACGGTGGTCGCGATCAACTCGTTCGTCGATCCCGACAACAGCATCGGCCTTGTCGGCGGCGGCCTCTTCACGCCCATCTTCAGCTACCAGTGGCAGCAGTCGGCGGTCGGCGGCGGCGCCGTATTCACCAACATCGCCGGCGCGACACTCCAGACCTTCACGCCCACTCAGGCCGGGCAGGCTGGCCGTCAGCTGCGCGTCCTCGTCAGCTATGTCGACGGCGGCGGCACGAACCAGACGGTAACCTCGCCGGCGACGGTCGTCACCGGCAACTTCCTTGCCGGCATCGTGGGCAACTTTACCGGCAACGCGGGCGACGACATCCTCACCGGCGACGCCGGAGTCAACGTCCTCAACGGCGCCGGCGGCAACGACATCCTGAACGGCGCCGGCGGCAACGACACGCTCAATGGCGGCGCCGGCGACGATACGCTTGACGGCGGCACCGGCGCCGACATCGTCAACGGCGACGCCGGCAACGACCGGATCAACTACACCATGGGTCAAGGGCCGGATACCATTAACGGCGGGGCCGACACCGACACCCTGGCCGTCACCGGAACGGCCGGCAACGACACGCTCGTCCTCGGCTTCAACGGCACCGTGGTCACCACGGTCGACGGCAGCGCGGTCAGCAACGTCGAAACGATCAACGTCGACCTCGGCGCCGGCGTCGACCGGCTGTCCTACGCCGGAAACGTGGCTGCCGTCACCATCAACCTTATGACCGGAGCCGCGTCGGGCGTCGCCTCGGTAATCAACACCGAGAACGCCCGCGGCGGCGAGGGCAACGACACGCTGATCGGCGACGACCTCGCCAACGACATGAATGGCCGGGCCGGGAACGACACCCTGGTTGGCAATGGCGGCGCCGACGTGCTCAATGGCGACGACAACGACGACACCTTCATCGCCACCCTCAACGACGGCAACGACGCCTACAGCGGCGGTGCCGGCACCGACACCTACACCCTGGCGGGCACGCTCGCGGGGGCCACGGTTACGTCCACCACCTCGACCAGCGCCGACACCGGCACCGACACCCTGGCCAGCATCGAGCGCTACATCGGCAGCCAGGGCAACGACACGATGAGCGGCGACGCCGACGCCGAAACCCTCGACGGCCAGGGCGGCAACGACACGCTGGCCGGCCTCGGCGGCGCCGACGTGCTGATCGGCGGGTTGGGCACCGATACGGCGACCTACGCGGCTTCCGCCGCGGCCGTCACGGTCAATCTGCTGACCAACGTCAATACGGGCGGCGATGCGGCGGGCGATACCCTGAGCGGCATCGAAAAACTGATCGGTTCGGCCCAGGGCGACAACCTGACGGGCGACGCGGCAGCCAACGTCCTTGACGGCGCGGGCGGCAACGACACCCTGAACGTCACCATCGGCGGCGGCGCGGACACGATCATCGGCGGCGCCGACACCGATACCTTAAACATCGCCGGCACGGCGGGCAACGACACGCTCGACATCATCTTCAACGGCGCGTTGATCACCAACTTCGAGGGCGGCACGGCCACGGGCGTCGAAGCGGTCACGGCCAGCCTGGCGGGCGGCATCGATACGCTGTCCTACGCGGGCACCACGGCGGTGGTCACTGTCAACCTGACGACCGGCGCGGCTTCGGGCTTCACCACGACCAGCGGCATCGAAAACGTCGTCGGCGGCAGCAACAACGACTCGCTGACGGGCAGCACCGCGGCCAATTTCCTGACCGGCGGCGCGGGCAATGACACCATCGCGGGCGGCGCCGGCACCGACACCGCGGTGTACTCCGGCAACCTCGCCAACTACACGATCACCGTGGTCAACGGCGCGGGCCAAGTCATCGACAACCGCGTCGGCAGTCCCGACGGGACCGACACGCTGACCTCCATCGAAAACCTGCAGTTCGCAGATGTCACGACGTTCGTCGGCAACCCGCCGCCGGTGGGCACGTTCACTATCAACGACACGACCCCGGCGGAAGACCAGGTGCTGACCGCGTCGACCGCCGGCGTGACCGACGCGAGCAATGTCACCCTGGCCAATCCGACCGGCGCCGTCACCGGGCCCTTCACCTTCCAATGGCAGCAGGCGAACAACACCGGCGTGGGCGGCGGAGGGGCCGGCTTCACCAACATCGCCGGCGCGACGGCCGCGAGCTTCGCGCCCGGCGACGCCCAGGTCAATCG
>CAZIVY010000547.1:0-2470 GCA_964542505.1 uncultured Rhodospirillaceae bacterium | reverse complement strand
GGGTCGGCGCGGTGGCGCGCCATGACGATGAAGCGCGTGGTGTTGTCGATCGCGTCCTCGAGGTAACTGCGCACGGTGTCGAGGCCGTAAATCTCGCCGGCGAGGGACGAGGCAATGGCGGCCTCGGCGGGATCGCCGCGTTCGGCCACTTCGCGGGCGGCGCCGGCGGTGTCGGCGCGCGCCACCGCTTCGAGCTTGAGGCCGCGGATGGTCTTGCGGCACTGGGCCAGCGCCTGGGGGTGGCTGTAGACGCGCTTCAGGCGCTCGAGCTTCGCGCCCTTGGGCGCCAGCAATTGGTGACGCACGCGCTGAAAATGCTCGGCCACGATATAAAGCCCCGAATCGGGGAGCAGATGGTGGATGTCGGCGACGCGCCCGGCCACCGAATTTTCAATCGGGATCATGGCCAGCGCCGCCTTGTTGTCGGTAACGGCGGCGAAGGCGTCCTCGAAGCTGGCGCAGGGCAAGGCCTCGATGCCCGCATGGGCCTCGCGGCAGGCGAGATGCGAATAGGCCCCCGGCAGGCCCTGGAACGCGATGCTGGAGCCGGCGCGGACCGCCGTTTTCGCCGTCGGCGACACTCTTGATGAAGCCTTTGGGGGCCGCGATGCGGTGGGGCGCGTCATGGGGTCTATCGGGAGGTCAATCGGGAGGGGTCTATCGGAAAGCTCGCTGGGCGAACAGCGCCCGCACCCGCTCAAGGTCGGCGGGAGTATCGACACCCAAGGGAAAGCTGTCAACGAGCGCCACGTCGATGCGCATGCCGGCTTCCATGGCGCGCAACTGCTCAAGCCGTTCGCGGCGCTCAAGCCCCGAGGGCGGCAAGCGGACGAAGCGCGCCAGCGCCGCCGGCCGGTAAGCGTAGATGCCGATGTGATGCAGGATCGGACCCGCGCCCGAGGGAACGGCGTTGCGGCTGAAATAGAGCGCGCGGCCCAAGGTGGCCCCCGGCGCCAGCGCCACCACCACCTTGACCACATTGGGGTCGCTGGCCTCGTGGAGGTCGTCGCTGGACGCCGCCAGGGTGCCGATGGCGACCTCGCCGTCATCGAGGGGCCGCAACACCGCGCCAAGCAGCGCCGGATCGACGGCCGGCAAATCGCCCTGAAGGTTGATCACCGCGTCATGGCTACCTTCGGGGTCGAGGATTTTCAGGGCGGCAAACACCCGGTCGGAGCCCGTGGGAAGCGCCGGATCGGTGAGCAGCGCCCGGCCGCCAACCGCGGTAATGGCCGAAACGATAGCGGCATCGGCAGCCGCCACGACCACCGGGCCGACGCCCGAGGCCACGGCCCGCCGCCACACCTGGACGATCATCGGCTCGCCGGCAATCTCGGCCAGCGGCTTGTTGGGAAGCCGCGTCGCCGCCAGGCGGGTGGGAATGATGACGATGGGACGGCGCGGCAGGGTCACGGGCGGGCGTGGACGCGGGCGGTGGACAGGCTGCGTTGGACAGGCTCCGGCGGGCCGGGCCGCCCGGCCGCCGACTTATACGGGTTGCCGAGTGGTCGGGGAAGCAAGTAATCTCCCGCCGCCCAGCGCGCGCGACGCCGCGAATGTGGTCCCGTGCACGAACGGATTGAGGTACATGGACAGCTACGAATGGAACAAGATCGCCGGCTGGACCCTGGCGAGCGTGTTGTTGATCGCCAGCCTGAACATGCTTGGCGACGCCCTGGTGCATCCGAAGACGCTGAAGTCGCCGGCCTACAAGGTGCCGGGCGTCGAAGCCGCGGCCCCCGCCGGGGCGAAGGCCACCGCCACCGCCGCGACGCCGGCCGAGCCCTTGGCCCCGCTGCTGGCCAAGGCGTCGGTGGAAACAGGCGAGAAAGCGGCGAAAAAATGCCTGACCTGCCATAGCTTCGAAAAGGGCGGGGCGAACAAGATCGGACCCAATCTCTGGGGCGTGCTGGGGGGCAACAAGGCGCGGATTCAGGGCTTCGCCTATTCCGAGGGCATGAAGGGCAAGGGCGGCGCCTGGGGATTCGAGGACCTGAACGCGTTCCTGATCAACCCCAAGGAATTCGTGCCGGGGACGAAAATGGTTTTTGCCGGCGTCGCCAGCGCCCAGGAGCGCGCCGACATCCTGGCCTATTTGCGCAAGCAGTCCGATTCGCCGCCGCCGCTGCCCGGCGGTTGAGCGCAAACCGCCGGTGCGCAATCCCGACGCTGCCGCGTACGCCCGCTTTGCCGGCAGCTTGGCGGACGCCGCGGCGGCGGCGGTGCTGCCCTATTTCCGCACCCAGTTCGCCGTCGACGACAAGGCCGATTTGACGCCGGTTACCGCCGCCGACCGGGCGGCGGAAACGGCGATGCGGGCGCTGATCGAGGCGGCCTACCCCGAGCACGGCATCGTCGGCGAGGAGTTTCCCGCCCTGCGGGCGGATGCCGAATATGTGTGGATCCTCGACCCCATCGACGGCACCAAATCCTTCGTCGCCGGGCTGCCCATCTTCGGCACCATGATCGC
>CAZIVY010000546.1:0-1869 GCA_964542505.1 uncultured Rhodospirillaceae bacterium | reverse complement strand
TTCGACGAATTCCAGGTGGAGGACGTGGCCGACGCCATGATTCTGCGGCGGCTGTTCGCCAAGCTTTTCCAATATGGCGTGGTGGTGGTGGCCACCGCCAATCTGCCGCCGGACGAGCTTTACGCCGAGGGGCTGAACCGGGGGCTTTTCCTGCCCTTCATCGAACTGCTGAAGGAGCGCCTCGATCTGCTGCATCTGCCGGGGGGGCGCGATTACCGCAGCGGCCGCTTGCGGACTAGGGTCTTGTGGCATGCGCCGCTGGGGCCCGGGGCCTCCGCCGCCATCGACGCGGATTTCGCCGCCTTGACCGACGGCGCGCCGGCCTCGCCCCTCGAACTCGGCGTGCAGGGGCGCACCCTCCGCGTGCCGGCGCAAGTGCTGGGGGTGGCGCGCTTCACCTTCGCCGAGCTGTGCGAGGAAAATCTTGGGCCCGCCGATTACCTGGCGCTGGCCAAGCGTTTTCGCTGCATGGTCATCGCCGCCATCCCGCTCATGGGACCGGAGCAGCGCAACGAGGCGAAACGCTTCCTCACCCTGATCGACGCGCTCTACGAGGCCAGGGTCAAGCTGGTCGCCTCCGCCGCCGGGCCGCCGGAAGGGCTTTACCCCGCCGGCGACGGGGCCGAGGCCTTCCAGCGCACCGTCAGCCGGCTGAAGGAAATGCAAAGCGCCGAGTACTTGGCGCTGCCGCACGGGGCTTGATGGGGCGATTGTTCCGCCGCCTGGGCCTAGAGGGCTTCGGCCACAAGGACCTCGGCGGCGATGCGCCGGCCCGAGTCGCGCTCGGCCACCGCCAAATCATACTGCGCTTGCAGATTGATCCAGAACGCGGCGTCGTTGCCAAAGAAGCGCCCCAGCCGCAAGGCGGTGTCGGCGCTGATGGCGCGCTTGCCATTGAGAATTTCCACGATGCGCCCTGACGGCACGCGCAACGCCCGCGCCAGCGCGTTCGCCGACAGCCCGCGCGTAACCAGCTCGTCCTTGAGTATGCGACCGGGATGGACCGGGATCATCTGCAATCTCCGTCAGTGATAGCTGCGGTGGGGCCAAGACCCGCCGTTTAGCCGCCGCCGGTTCTCGCCTCCTCCATCAGCCGCGCGACGTCGAAGTCCATGGCGTCGCCGGTGGACTTGAGGCCGGCGATGGCGCCGGCGCGGTCGGCGGCGGCGCGGTTCTGGCTGAGCTTGGCCTTGGCGTCGAGGGCGTCGATGGGCATTTCGAAAGCGACGATGCCCTTGATCATGGCGGCGATATAGGCGGCGGGCACATCATCCATGCGCCAGCGGTTTGGGCGCTCCCCCTCGAAGGTTTCCACCAGATGGCGCTGATGGGCGCGGATGCGCGCTTCATCGGTGAGGATGGCGGGGACGCCGCGGGCATGGACGGCGACATAGTTCCAGGTCGGCACTTGCGGGCTGGTCTTGTACCAGGAGGGCGAGACATAAGCGTGCGGCCCGTGGAAAATCGCCAGCGCCGTTTTTCCGGCGCCGAAATGCCGCCATTGCGGGTTGGCGCGCGCCACGTGGCCCATCAGCGTGCCCTTGGGCCCGCGCTCGCGATCCAACAGCAGCGGGATATGGGTGGCGAAGGGCGCGCCGTCTTCGCCCATGCTGACCAGCATGGCGAAGGCGTTGCCGTCGATCAGCCGATGCGCCCAGGCGATGTCGCCGGCGGCGAAGTGGGCGGGAACGTACATGCGGCGCCTAGCCCTGCCTTTGGAGCATCAGTTTCTTGGTTTCGGCGATGGCCTTGGCCGGGTTGAGGCCCTTGGGGCAGGCCTTGGCGCAGTTCATGATGGTGTGGCAGCGGTAAAGGCGGAAGCTGTCTTCCAGCGCGTCGAGGCGCTCGGTCTTGCCCTCGTCGCGGGTA
>CAZIVY010000545.1:0-2715 GCA_964542505.1 uncultured Rhodospirillaceae bacterium | reverse complement strand
TCGCGCGGGATCAGCCTGGCGCGAGCGAAAGCCTGCTCGTCCTCGGGGATGATCGCCGCCGCGAATGAAGCCGGCTCGGCGTCGCCCATGTTGAGGTAGGTACGCTTGCCCCACACATTGACCCGCCTGACGACATCTTCCACCAGTTCGAAGCGGTCCTTCAGGCTCTCCATCTCCTTTGCGACGCGCACCTTGTAGTAGGAATGGTTCCAGATCCCCCGGCGGGCGGCGCGGGCGGCGCGCTCGATGTCGAGCATTTCGGCGACCAGCGCGCGATTGTCGGGAAAACTATAGACGCGCGCCCATCCGGCCTTCAGCATCTCGCCTTGCAGCCAGCGTCCTTGGCCGTCGATCAGGTGCGCGAGGCGGCGGCCGGTGCGGTCGCGGTCCATGCCGCCATAGCGCATTTCGACGGTTTTTCCCAAGACCCATTGGCTGAGCACGTCGCGCGCCTGGCCCGCCAGCGGCCAGTCGCTGACGTTCTTGCGGCCCAAGGAGAGCTTCGGCGCCTGAATGCCGACCAGGCGCACCTGCGAGCCGTCGTCGAGGCGCACGGTGTCGCCGTCCATGACCTCGACCACCTTGGCCTGGCCGCCAAGGCGCAATGCCTCGGGCCCCGCTTTCGCGGGGGCGGCGGCGAACACCAGCGCCAGCGCCATCAACCATCGAACGACCATGACTATTTATAGTACTGCCCGCGCCGTTAACTAAGCACTCTTGCTTTTTTCCCAATATCCCGGATGCTTGGCCCCTTGACAGGGGGACAGGTGCGAACTCGCTCGGGGTTTTGGGCCGTATTGGCGGCCGTGGCGGCATTGACGACGTTTGGCGCCGCCCCTCGCGCCCAGCCGTCCACGGGCGATCTGGTCTCCTTCGGCCTCGGTTATTTCGACGTCAACAAGCGGCGCGATCCGGCCACCGAGGCGCGCCTGGAGTACCTGTCCGCCGCCAATATCTGGCGTTTCAAGCCCTTCCTTGGCCTCATGGTCAACACCGATAACGCGTCTTACGTCTATGGCGGGGTTCGGCTGGAGATTTCGCTCGGTGGCCGATTCCTCCTCGTGCCCAGTTTCGCCCCCGGCCTATACGACCGGGGTAACGGCAAGGACCTGGGGCACGTGGTGGAATTCCGTTCGCAGATCGAAGTGGCGTACTTGTTGGACCGCGGCGCGCGGTTGGGGCTCAGCCTCAATCACATGTCCAACGCCAGCCTGGGCGATCGCAACCCGGGGACGGAAAACGTGGCGTTGACCTTGTCGATTCCGCTCGGTGTCCTCGGCGGCCTGCTGTCGAAATGAACCGGGTGGGAGTTTCGCCCCGAACCGGCGGGCGCATTCTTGTCGATGCCTTGTTGGCGCAGGGCGTGGACATCGCCTTCGGGGTGCCGGGCGAATCCTACCTCGCCGCCATGGATGGGCTTTACGAGGTCGGCAACCGGCTCCGCTTCATCACCTGCCGTCACGAAGCGGGAGCCGCCAACATGGCCGAGGCCTATGGCAAGCTCACCGGCCGGCCCGGCGTCTGCTTCGTCAGCCGCGGCCCCGGCGCCTGCCACGCGGCCATCGGGCTGCACACCGCGTTCCAGGATTCGACCCCCATGGTGGTGCTGGTCGGCCAGGTGAGCCGCGCCTTCGCCGACCGCGAGGCGCTGCAGGAAGTGGATTACCGGCGCCTGTTCGCGCCGCTGTCCAAATGGGTCGGCCAGATCGAGGACGCGGCGCGTATCCCCGAACTGGTGAGCCGCGCCTTTCACTTGGCCGCCTCCGGGCGGCCGGGACCGGTGGTGCTGTCCATCCCCGAGGACATGCAGGAAGACATCGCCGCCGTCGCCGACGTGGGACCCTTTCGCACGGTGCTGCCTCATCCCGGCGCCGCCGATATGGCGCAGCTCGCCGGCCGCATGGCGCGGGCCGAGCGCCCGCTGATGATTGTCGGCGGCGGCGGCTGGTCGCCGGCCGCGGCGGCGGACATCGCTCACTTCGCCCAGGCCAGTGGCTTGCCCGTCGCGGCGTCGTTCCGGGCCCAGGATATCGTCGATAACGACTTGCCCGTCTATGTCGGCGAGTTGGGCGCCGCCACCGACCCCGCTTTGGCCCAGCGCGCCAAGAAGGCCGATCTGCTTATCGTCGTCGGCGCGCGGCTGGGCGAAATGACCACCCAAGGCTACACCCTGTTCACGCCACCCAAGGCGCACGCGGACCTGGTGCATGTGCACGCGGACGCGGGCGAGCTTGGCCGGGTCTATTACGCCGACCTCCCCATCAATTCCGGCATGGCGGCTTTTGCCGCCGCGGCGCGGGCGCTGCCGCCGGCCGCGCAACCGCGCTGGGCGTCGTGGACGGAAGCGGCGCGCGCCGATTACGAACGCAGCCAGGCGCCCGGCCCCTGCCCCGGCGATCTGGACATGAACGTGGTGATGCGCGAGCTGAAGCGCCAGCTTCCCGCCGATGCCATCGTCGCCAACGACGCCGGCAATTTTTCCGGCTGGCCGCAACGCTACTGGCGCTACCACGGCTACCGCAGCCAGCTTGCGCCCACCAGCGGCGCCATGGGTTACGCGGTGCCGGCGGCGACGGCGGCCGCCATCGTCGCCCCGGAACGGCGCACCGTCGCCTTTGTCGGCGACGGCGGCTTCATGATGAGCGGCAACGAACTGGCCACCGCCCGCCAGTACGGCGCCAAGCCCCTGGTGCTGGTGGTCAACAACGGCATGTA